>CAZFLO010000010.1:0-20678 GCA_964519005.1 Candidatus Woesearchaeota archaeon | reverse complement strand
TATTAAAAAGAGGTGATCATTAGTTTTAGTTTTTTCCCAACCGCAGCAAGCTGCGAGGTATATTCATCAAATTAATTAAAAAATTAAGCAGTTATTTTAAGAAAATCTGTTTCTGAAACATATCGTCCTTCATTCATCCTCTTTAATGCTCCATTAATTTGTTTCATTAGTGGTTCATTTAGGCAAACAGCCAAAGCTCTTTTTAGAGTCTTGTTTTCTTCTTTTAATTTTTGTTCTTGTGTTTTTTTTGTTACCATTTTATAGTTACTTTCCTATTGTATATATTTTAATTTAGTTTAAATTGTTTAAAAATGTTCTTGTTTTGAAAAATATGATTCATTATCTTAAAAGTTTGCAATTAGATAAAAACTAGTATGCAAATATATCCATCCCTCTTTCATGCATATATATGCACTTTTATGTTTAAATATGTTTTCATATACTGCATTTTTAAATAATTCATATGAAATTTTTTTCATCCCAAAGAGGAAGATCCAATGACCACTACGAGCCACCGTGTCCTTTTAGGAAACATATTTCTATTAAAAATTTTATCATTAAAATTTATTCAAAAAAAGTTTAAAGTGCATGAATTAAGATTAAAATAAATAAGACCCCCTAACAATCTCTTCTCCAAAACCCCTCAACCAAAACAAATAAATAAAAAAAATCAACTCAAGTCTCACGACATTCACTAAAAAAAACTAACTAACAACTTTACTTGCCTTAATCAACAAAATTCCATCATGTCTTACAACACTCTGCAATCTACTGCCCAACAGTAGTATAAAACTGATTATAATCGTCTTCTTCTGGTTCACGTCTCTCAAATCTCGGTCGATCATTTCCACGTTCTTTCTCTTCAGCAATATTAACAGTGATTTTCCGGCCATCAAATTCTTTCTCATGCATTTCTTCAATTGCTTTAGCTGCACTTTCATCATCACCAAAAGTCACAAAACCAAAACCTTTACTTCTATTCGTCTCTCGATCAGTTATAACAACACAGTCTTCGATATCTCCAAACTTAGAAAACATCTTTTCCAAATCCTCAGTCTTCATCTTAAAATTCAAATTCCCTACAAAAATTTTTCTATTCATTCTAATTCCTCCTATTATCTCCTATATAATTTACCACTTCTTCTTAAAACATTAAAAAATAAAAAAAATAACAATACTGCCCTTTAAACTTATTCTCTAGGTTCTCGGGGTTTAGCTTCATTAACAGTCAAGGCTCTTCCGTCAACTTCCTTTTCGTTCATTTCTGCAACTGCTTTATCAGCATCAGCATCATTTACGAAAGTAATAAAACCGAATCCTTTTGATTTTCGACTATCAAATTTATCCAAAATAACTGTTGCATCTTCGATCTCTCCAAATTTTTCGAAAGCTTCCCGTAGGTCTTTCCCTCGAAGTTTGAACGACAAATTTCCAACAAACACTTTTTTACTCATCTTAATTTTCCTCCTTTCAAGCACTTTAACATTATCAGAGGTAGAACTCTTCATCTATTTTTACGCCGAACGAGACAATTCTTGTAATAATTAGGGGTTTATAAGTTTTTACATACCCCATTTATCCCCCAAATCTCCCTCTTTTGTCCACAACAACCCAAATCTCTTAATCCTTTAATCCCAATAATTTCCTCAAACATCTCATTAATTATTTTTGCCTCCTGTCCCAAACCCTCTCAAGAATATTCCACATATTCCCTATAAGTCCTAAGCAAATTCAAATCTTCCAAAAACAAATTACAAAACTTCTCTGCTTCCCCCCTCTCCATAATCGTTGCATGATCAAAAAAAGTAAACAATTCCTCATGAGCAAGATCTCGAGCAGAATAAGCATTACCTCCAGGACTAATTATCAAATAATCTTTTTCTTCATGCACTTTTTTCAATCGCCAACCTTTATCAAAAAATCCTTTTGCCTTAACTTCCAATTCACTTTTTTCCATTTTCTTGATATGTAAGAATTCATTAAATAACTATTCCTTCCCTAAAGAAAGAGAACAAAAAAATTTCAAAAAAAAACCAAAAAAGATTTATCTAAATCCACCCAAAGATTCAAGAAAAGGAATAATTTCTTTTGGATGTTCCATTATTGCATCAGCTCCAGCATCAATCAATTTTTGTTTATCCTTGACAAATCCCCAAGTAACTCCAACAACATAAGAATCAGCAGGCCGAGGAGCAACCATCATATTTTTGTAAGCATAAATTCCATTGACAGTGTCTTCAAATGCAACAACTTCACTAGGATGAACTCCTAGACCATTCACAGTAAGCATTGCAGATAAACTATTTGGTTTTTCAACATAATGTTTCATATCACTAGGGATCAACTTAGTCAAAGATTCAATATCATCATAATTAATTTTATCTTGCTTAATTTTTCCATTTACAAGAACTTTCAAAATATCATCGTAAGTCACTACGGTGTCAAAACACTCAGAAATACCTGACTTACCTAACAATTTATCTAAACTAGCCCTTCCTTTAGTTGTATTAATCCCAAGTCTCAATCGAGTCATTCTATTTGAACTAACGGCCCCTCGGTTATACACTTCAGAAATAACATCTTTCATATCAACTCCCCCCACATTTATCGTACTCAAAGGATTTTTTTCACAATATTTGAGATATTCTTTCCAAATTTCAGCCTCATTACCTTCCCAACTAATATGGGAGATCTCATTATACAAAGAAGGCATTCCTCTTTCGTAAACCTCATTATAATTATCCATCCACTCATCCGTATACTCTCCAAATCCCTTAGATTTATCACCCATCTTTTCATGAATAAATTTTTGCCAATCATAATGAAAATCCATGGAAGCATAAGTAACTCCATCCATATCAAAAATGACAGAACGTAATGGTTGTTGAATTTTATTTGTAAGTGTAATTATTTCCATGAAAAAAGAACCAAATGTTTCCTTAAAAGAATTACTGTGCTATATCTCATGTGCAATCCAGTGACATATGTCACTAGTACCGAAAATTAGTTCGTATATAAAATCGAACTAATTTTATGAAAAAAGAAGAAATAAGAAAAGAATTCTTTAAACTAAAAATCAAAGGACATTCATATAATCAATGTAGAAAAATTTTATTAGTTAAACATCAATTTGAAGTGACTAATAGAACTCTAAAAAGATGGATGCACGAATTGGATACAAACAAGGATTGGAATTTGAAAGATAAATCTAGGAAACCAAAAAGGATCCATAAAAAAATAACTAAAGAAATGGAAGAGAAAATAATTTCCATAAGAAATAAAACTGGTTTTGGAGCAGAGAAAATTGAAAAATTTGTTGATTTGAGTCACACATCAATTAATAAAATATTGAAGAAAAATAAATTAACAGAGCCAACTAAGAGAAAAAAGAAACGAATTAAATACATTCGTTGGCAAAGAAAACACCCAAATTCGTTATGGCAAATTGATCATAGTCAACAAAAGATTAAAGATAAATGGGTAATTTCCGTCGTCGATGATTGTTCAAGAAAGAGTTTAGCTTTTGCTGTAACTAATTCTGTAACAACAGATATTGTTATTAATCTAGTAGATCAATTAATAAAAATTTATGGAAAACCTAAACAGATTCTAACAGATAATGGATCAGCTTACGGATTGAAAAGTAAACAATCAAGATTTGATAGAAGACTTAGAAAAAGAGGAATTGAACACATTAGAGGGACTGTTCACAGCCCAACAACACAAGGAAAAGTTGAAAGATTATTTCAAACATTTAAAAGAGAATTCAAATTTTGCAATGGAGATATTGAACTATGGAGGATGAGATATAATCATTTTAGGCCACACATGAGTTTAGAAGATAAAACTCCAGATGAAATTTATAATAATTTTAATTTATTATTTTAGGGGGTGACATATGTCACTTGCTTCTACACTGTGCTATATCTCACAATCGCTTCGCCATTTCAACAAACGACAAAGGCACTTCTGAAAGCCCAACAAGAACTTCCCCCGAATGATATCCCTGACTCAAATAAAAATTCTCCGAATTCAAAGTAGAATACAAATAACTTTCCCAATAACCTTTTTTCATAATTTTCTTTTCTGCAAATTTCAATAATTTTCGCCCATATCCTTTCCCAACGTGACCGGGACAAACATACAATCCATCGACCTTATTTTTACTCAAAGAAACAGAACCAATAATTTTTCCCCGCTTCTTCAAACAATAAATTTCACAGGCTTTTAATTCTTCAAAAATTTTCTCAGGAGTCTGATCATCAATTAATTCTTTTATTGCTTCAAGAGAATAACAATTTGAATTCACATTATCTATAGATTCCTGACGACAAAAAGAAATCTCCGATACATCACCTTTTTTTGCTGAGATAATTCTCATAAAACATTCAAGGGAAAAACCATTAAAAAGAAATATGCAACTACAAAATATATATTAAGAAAAGATTAAGTTAAGTTTTTATCCCTCGGTAAATATTTTATCCCAAAAATATTCACCCTAATTCAATCTCCGCCCTAAAACTATGACTCCCTTCATCTTTAACTTTATGACTAACAACCTTCAATCCTCGAGAATACATTGGACAATTCAAAACAAAACTTTCAAATTCCCCTCCCTCACCAGCAACATGAATTTTATATTTCTCATTTAAAACTCCAATCTCTTCAATAAATTTTTCATCAATTTTTCTAAGCAACCAAGATTCATCGAAGGGATAAGCAAAAACCCCCACAAGAATAACTTCAAAATCAGCATCAATTAATTCTTTCAGATATTCCATCTCATCCTTTTGCCAAAGGGGATTCATACATTCCAATTCCAACTTATCACAAATTTTCTGAATCCGAGAAGCCTGATAAACAGATCCAATAGCCCCAGTAATAATTCCCTCAATCCCATATTTCTCTTTCGCTTTCCTAATTGCATTCTCCAAATCTTCCAATTCAATTTCTTTCTCTCCCTTGGTCTTTTCAATCATCAAAGGAATATTCATAACCTCGGCCTGCATAACAACTTTCTCAACCGAAGGCGTATGAAACATATAACTCTCAAGATTTTCAGAAAAAATAGAAACCAAACACTCTACCGAATGCCCTGTTTTCTCCGCTAAATAAGTCGCATAAACGCTATCCTTCCCTCCTGAAAATAATGATGCTAATTTCATTTTAATTCCAATCAAAATATTTTGAATTTACACAATAAACAGTTTCTAATTTCTTTTTATCAAATTTCAAAAAAGTTATATGACAATTATTCATAACTATATCTTTTCTCTTTTCAAAAGAAATCTTTAATTTATTCCCAAATAAATCCCTAATTAACCTCCCATGCAAAATAAATGTTAAAATCTTTGACGGATTATTTACTAACAACTCATTAAATTTTATCGATACTCTTTTCATTCTCCAATAATCTCTACAAAAAAATCTCTTAAACAAACTTTCTTCATATTTACTATTTAATTCTTGAAAATCATCTAAAACAATTATTTTTTTACCTAATTTTTTAGAAATAATTTCGGCTGTTTCTTTTGATCTGGTCATTGAACTTGAAAATAACAAATCAATTTTAGATAATTTCGATAATTCTTCTGAAATAAATTTTGCTTGAGCCTTTCCTTTGGAAGATAATCCGGGTCCAGGAAGACTTAAACCAGCAGCCTTATTTCCTTCAATATAAATTCTTTCTCCATGCCTAATTAACAATACAAAAGTTTTACCTTTCTTCAATTCAGAATCAAAATAATCTTCTTTCATAAAATTAAAGAGAAATGAAGGTTTTAAAATTTAACTAACACGAATGAACTGTATACAAAAGATTCTCACAAGAAAAATTTTCATAAACTTCTAACTCTTTTACTCTTCTTGAAATTATTTCATTATCTAATTTGGGCATCCGATATTTTAATCTCACAAAATTCCCCTCCTGAAATTCTAAACCTTCAAGTTTCCTAGAAGAAAGAAAAAAGCGCAATGGAAGCCCCCCTTCTTTTTCAAGAGAAAACCTCAGCTTTCCCCTAGAACTTTCTAAATCTTTCACCTCGCCACACACTCCAAGTAATTTTTTTCCATCCAAACTCATAATTAAAAAAACAATTCAATCTTTAAATAAATTATCGTGATAATTAAATCTTCTTAGAAAAATAACTTTGCAATATAAACCTTTAAAAAAATAAAAAGAGATAAATAAATATGGGAGAAAGTGAATTAGCAAAAATTTTAAAAAATGAAGGATTTGAAAAAGGGCAAGAAGAATGTGGAATAAAAACATCTACTCCAATAAACATCAAATATCTTGGATTCCTCGCTCTTATTGAAAAATATTCTAAAGAAGGAAAAAGAATAATCATCGATTACCAAGAATCATCGGATCCGAAAAATTCCAAAGCAAAATTTTATGTCAAATAATTATTCTTAAAAATATTACTTAATCTAACAATCCAACTCAAAACTTGTTCTCGCTTAACTACTTCTGCCCAAGAAACGAAATTCAATCTTTAAATAAATTATCACAATTACTCGTCAATTTCCTCTTCAGAAGTAACCATTTCCCCCGCATCAACATGCTCCTCACTCCAACTCCCTTCTTTCAAATCTTCATAAGGATCCGGATTATGTTTCAAAAAAACATGCTTCAACCAAATATGAATCTCCTCAAAATGATTTTCCTGCTCAAGCCATAATTCTCCATTACTTTCTAATTGAAGCATTGGAAAAAACGACAAAGCCCTATTCTGTTTTTCATCTCCAATAATTTTAGTATAACTAACTTTTCTATGAGATTGATTCGCATCAAAATAAAGCAAAATCTTCCCATGAATTGTTTTCAATTTATTCTTAATATTAAAATTCCCCTTCGGCAAACTAATCCCCGTCTCCCTCAAAGCATTCTTATCAACAATCGCTTTCTTTATTCTCCTGTTCTCAGTAATAATCGCCTTATTCAAAGACTCAATTAACTCATTCAAAGTAACTTTCCGGAATCTAGGCATGGGACTCCTAGGAATCAAACCAGGAATCTCTTCATCCAATTCAATCCTTTCAAGCTCCCGCGGAGCCTGCTTTTCTTCTTCCCCAAAAAGAATATTATCAATCGTTCGCATATATTTGCTCAAAATCAATTCGGATTTGATCCTCAAAAGCAAAGCAGCCGCAAGCAAAACTTTACTCGAAACAAAAAAGTCCATTTCTTCATATTCCTGAATCTTAACCAAAAACCCTTCGACCAAAATACCGATATCAATATTCCAAGGATCAAGCTCAGTTGTATTTATCAAATCGTAAATAATTTCCTGCCATCCAACTTCCCGATTAAACAAAAGATCATGAATCTGATCCTGATTAACTCCTTCATTTACCTCTCCCATGTCAAATAAAAGAGATAATAGTTTTTAAGATTAGTGAATAAAAATTTAAATTATATCAAACCCATTTCTTGTTTAAATTCAGCTAAAACTTGGGGCATTTTTGCATAAAGCCATTTATTAAATTTTATAAATTCCCTAGTTTCCATTTCGACATATCTCAAAATTAATTCATATTCACCATTATTATACCACACTGGAACGTTAATTCCTGTGTCATTTTTTCCAGTTATCTTATCAAGTCCAGAACCCTTAAATTCCCCCCGATTCATAATTATTCCAAAAGCTCTCAAATCAATAAATGGTCTATCAAGAATATCTAGATTTCCTAAATCATTTACGATTGCTCTCCGTTTTAAAAAATTATGTTCAAAATTTAAATTATAACCAACCGGAATAAAATTAAATTTATAACTATCAAGGATGGTAGTGTCTCTTAAAAATTTTTCAATTATCTCTTTTTCCGAAGATTCCCACTCCTTTAAAATTATTAATTCACCTATTGCTTCTCCAGTATTCCTATCAAGTTCTTGATATTGGATTGTCAATATTTTCTCTTTATTGGGATCTATACCTGTAGTCTCTATATCTAAATAAAATTGTCCCATTAATTTTATAAGATTCCATTGATTATATATTTTATTATAAAATAATTCAAAAAATAAATGTTACTTTTTCATGATTTTTTCAATTTTTAATTCAGCATTTTCCAATTCTTCATGACATTGCTTTATTAAATTTAAACTATCTTGATATTTTTCCACAGATTCATTTAAAGGAATTTCTCCTTCTTCCAAATCCTCAACAACTTTTTGAAGTTGCTCCAATTTTTCCTCAAAAGATATTATTTTATTCATTTTATTTTTTCCAGATTTTTTTAACTTCTGCTTCTAACTTTCCCTTAGATAATACTATATTTATATTCTTCCCTTTTTCGATATCTAAAACATTAGTTAAAATATTATTTCCATCTCTAACAATACTGTAACCTCTTTTCAAAACATTCTCTGGATTTAATACGACTATTTTTGATTTAATAATTTCTAAAGTTTTTTTTCTCAATTCTATTTGATTCAGGAGAATTTTTACTAATCGATCATTAACTTGATCTAACTCTTGATAATTTGAATTTATAATTTCCATGAATTTTTTGAATAAATATTTTTTATTAATTTGTCTTAAATTTGATTTGCATAATTCTATTTTATAATAAAGTGATTTATCTGATCTTTTTTTAAGATGTTGGAGATTTTCAAATATTTCTTTCACATCTGGAACTATTCTTTCTGCAGCTGCAGACGGAGTTGGAGATCTTTCATCTGCAACAAAATCAGCAATTGTGAAATCTGTTTCATGTCCAACAGCTGAAATAATTGGAATTTTGGAATTAAAAATTGCTCTAGCGACTTCTTCTTCATTAAAAGACCATAAATCCTCTATTGAACCCCCTCCCCTCCCAACTATTGCCGCGTCAACATTAGGGAGATCATTCATCAATTTAATAGAATTAACTATAGAATTAGAAGAATACTTTCCTTGAACAATTGTTGGAATCATTATGACCTTAACAAGAGGATATCTTTTTTTAAGAATTTTTAAAATATCTTGTAATGCAGCTCCCGTTGAAGAAGTAATTATTCCGATAATTTTTGGAAATCGAGGAAAAACTTTCTTATATTTTTTTTGAAATAATCCTTCTTTTTCTAATTTATTTTTTAATTGAGTAAATGCTAAATGTAATGCTCCCAACCCATCCGGTTGCACATCTTTAACAATTATACTATATTCTCCTCGAGACTCATAAATTTCTAAATTTCCCTGAAGTATAATTTTCATTCCTTCTTCAAGTTTAAATTTTAAAATTTCTTTTATTCTCCTAAATAAAACACACCTAATTTGTGTTTTTTCATCTTTTAGACTAAAATAAACATGTCCTGAAGAATGATAAGTTAAATTAGATATTTCTCCTTTAACAAAAAACCCATTTAATTTTTCATCATTTTCTAGAAGATTTTTTATATATCTAGTTAATTCTTTAACAGTGAGAATATTTATTTTCAGACAATTCTTGGGAATATTACTCCCACTAACCGAATTTTCTTTTGTTATTTTTTCAGATTTAGAAGGTGTTGAATCAATTAAGTTATCTTCTCCTTGTAATTCCAAAAAGGCTAGAACACATTTAATTTCTCCATAATTAATTGAATCACCTAAAGTTTCTTTTAGTTCCTTTAGACTTTCAAAATTTTTTTGTTTTAAAATTTTCAAAACTTTTTCCTTTTTGAAATCATTAACTATTTCATTCAATTTGATAAGTTTATTAAAAATTAAAGAAGCTAGATGAGAATAAATGGTAGAACTCACAAAACCCCTCAACTCAGATATTTCTCCAATAGATTTGCCTTTTTTATAATATTCATATGTTTCTTTTACAGTTTTAGAAAGATCTTTAGAAATTTGTTTGATTACCATCCACACATAAAATAGGAGGGATATTTATTCTTTTTCATTTAATTTAAGTTAATTATTGAAAACCCAAAAGTAATAACGGGCATGACTACTCTCCAACAAACAATGCCTGTCATTTTGAAAGAGTAACAAGAGCGAAACATTTAAATACTATTAATTGCTTAATACAATATCACCTCTTTTTACCCAGGAGAGGAAGTGCACTAGCTATTTTTTAATTGGTGTAAAGAATCTCCTAGGTTTTTTAATATTATATGAAGTCTGTTTTAATTTTTTTGAAAATAATTTTATAAACATATAAGACTAATAATTTAAATGTTTAAATTGAGTGAAAAAGCAGAAAAAATGCTTTCCGATGGAGTAGCTTTAATTGATACTAGTGGAAGAACAAAAGAGTTGAAAGAAAAAAGTGTAATGGCATTGACTTCAAGAAAAATCAGTTATACTATTTTAATAAGTGCTTCAGAAAAAAAGAAAATATTTAATAAATTGATTTCAAAAGGAAAAACCAAAGATGATGCTAAAACAATTATTCATGCAGTAAAATTATTTTATGCAATAAAAGATTATCTAAAAACTCTCCCAGGATTCTATATTTGTTCTGATGGTTTTAATCCTGGAATTTTAAAACACCATCTAAAATTAATTCTAAACATTTCTTATCACGAGAAGAAAATAAATATTCTACCTTCACTTAAACCCCTTTTCGGAAAGAGAAATATTGCGGATAGATTGGCAGCCAAAGTCTATAAAAAAGGAGAAAAACCAAATTTTATTCTTAAAGAAAAACACTTCAAACAACTTAATCTAATGTAAGAATCAAGAGGAAGGGAAAATCCGAACCCTTGAATCGGCTGTATTTCAATACAGGTTCCTCAAGCATCCCCTATCAATTTCCTACATAGTTTATACATATAACAGATATATAAAAGTTTCTATCTCGCTCTTTTTTGCTACACAAAAAAGAGGAATACAACTTATTTAAAATAAACGATTTAACAAAAACTATTATTCCTTTTTACTTTCAAACTCAGTATAATGACATTTACCACAATAAACTCTTCCTTGCGTTTCCATTAAGAAAACTCCAGGCCCACATCTCGGACAATTTCTCGCTCGAGTTACAGTATCTCCATTAATCGTATACTTCGTATACTTTTTACTAGTCGGTTTATTCTTATGGGGTTTCTTTCCTTTCTTTACTATTTTCTTTACCATTTTATTCTTTCTTTTCCTCTTTTACTTCCTTAACTTCCTCTTTAATTTCTTCCTTAACTTCTTCCTTAACTTCCTCAACAGGTTTCTCAGCTGCCGCCTTAGCTTCGCCCTCAGCTTCCTCATTTGAGGGTACACCTTCAGCTGCCGCCTTCGCTGCCTTCTCTTCCTCTTCAGCCTTCTTCTTTTCCTCTGCAGCTTTCTTTTCAGCTTCAAGTTCTTGCTTTGTTTTCTTAACAATCCTATTAAAATCTTCAGCCGAATCATAAACATCAGCAGTCACAATAAAAATACTAACCCCAAACTTACCCAGAATATCTCTAATCCTAATTAACTTTTCATCAACCTTAAACTTTTCAGAAATCATTTTCATAGCTTCTTTTTTACTCGGAGTAACTTCAGCCTTAACTTCAAGTTTAACTTCATTTCTTGAAAACAATGCATTTTTCTTTTCTTGTATAACTTTAATTTCCATTATCTTGTTTTAATAGCAAATTCTCCTTCGCTAGTAATATTTAAATTTTGAGCAATCACAGATTTTTCCGAATTCACAACATAAGTTTTTCCTTTAAACGATTCCGTAAATTCTTTAGATTCACATTTCGGACATCTATCTACTCCTTCATAAACATTTTTACAAATTTTACAAGCTCTTTCTTTTATCTTTGCCATTATTTCTTCTTCCCACCTTTAACTGCTTTACCAGTAGCTTTTTCATTTGTTTTTGTAGCCTTCTTAGCATCTAGATCAGCTTTAGCTTTATCTTCTTTTATCCATTCAATTTTACCTAAACCAGGTTGTCTCATAGTCAAACCAATCTTAGGTTCATCACCCTTATGACTAATTGCAACAATTCTCGCCAAACATAAATCCTCAGCCTTCAAAACTCTTCCACTAGATTTCCCAGATAAACTACCTGCATCACTGAAACTCACATAATCATCCATAGTTTGACTAATATGAATCATTCCTCTCAAAGCCCCAACTTCCATAAACGCACCAAAATTTGTAATCTCGGCAATTTTTCCATAAACTAATTCTTGTAATTCAGGCTTCCAAGCAAGAACTTCAAACGTAGATTTGTAATAGGCAGCTCCATCCCCAGGAATAATAACTCCCTCGCCAACTTGAATAATTTCAACAATAGAAACAACCTTTCCAACTTCCTTATCATAGTACTCAGAATAAGTCTCTTCTAGCTGCTCTTCAATAGCCTCTCGAGTATCCATACCAAATAATTTAGGGTCTACCCGAACATAATCTTCAACTTCTGTTAAATAAAACATCTTAATCAAAACTTAAATGAAATTTCCATTTAAAAAGCTTTTGGGTTCCCTCGTTAAAATTAATTTTGAACTATAAATTTTGCTTTTCCTCTTTCCAGATTTTGAATTATTTTTAGGGTTAGACGCAGTTACAAAAATTTCGCCGCGTACGAATGTACGTCAGAAATTTTTTAACAAGTATAACGCAAAAAGAAACAAAATCACTGAAGCTCAAGCTTTTTTTTATTACGCAGAACCATCTTTCTATTGCTAACATTTTTTTTAAGTTCCTTGTCCATCGTAGCCAAAACATAAGTCGGATGATCCTTCAAAAACGCCCGAATCCCCACATCAACATATTTTCCAGGACAATCAACCAAATCAAAATCCTGCGCATCAATCAATTTCAGAGCCAATTCCGCTTCCTCACGAAACTTCAAAGCCTTCGACCCAGCCTTCAGTCTTTTAATCTCAAGAATAACTTCCCGCGGAATCACAACCCTGTGCCCCCTCATCAAAAGCTCCTCATGAAAATCAACCTTATTCGCAATGCTATACAAAATAAAATTCGTGTCCAATAATACTCTTGCCATAATTAAACTTAGAAAAAAGAATATAAAAACTTAACATTTATAACATTTTTTTATCCCAATAATGAAAAGAAACTCTATCATAAGGAGAACGACTTTCAAAATATCCCCCTTTAGCCTCGGGATCAATCTTAGTAGTTAATTGCTCCCATCTTTCCTCACTCAAATAAATATTAATCTTTTCAGCTTTTCTTAATTCCACATGAGGAAAAGTTTCAATATGAAATCCTGGTTCCTCAAAATTTCCAACATTCTCAACTTTATCTCTAACCGATAAAAATACTTTCGGCCCTTCAAAATTCAAAACAGAACATTCCAATTCCGATTTATCCTTATCTTTTTTTAATAAAGAAATCTTAATTCCAGAAAAAAGAAAAAAAGCTTTCATAAAAAAAGATAGAAAACTAACTATAAATAATTAATCAAAATCCGGCTCACTACGAGCATACTCCCCATTTTCAAAAAAGCTATTCACAGCTTCTTGAATGAACCAAGGTTCAAGCCGCCCACCTTTCTCTTTTAATTTATCAGATAAATCTCCTTCTTTATGAAGTTCAAATAATTCTTTAGCCTCACTAACTTGAAAATAGGGAATAGGATATACATTTCGAATATCAACAATCCAATTTCCAGGGATGTATCTAGCAACATATTCTCCCAAATCCATTGCTAACAAATCGTATCCTTTAGCTATTCCTACCATAAACAATTCAAAGATTAATGCTATATAAAGTTTATGTTTTGTCACAACTATAAAATAACAACTAAATAGGAATAAAACTTTATAATCACCCGTTCCCTCCAACTAAAATGGAAGAGTGTGAAAACAATTTACTTATTTTGAAAAAAACCTTAGAAGCCATTCAAAAGGATGATCCATCACCATTAAAAGAACTAAGCGATCAAACAATTCATTGCGCTACAAAAGGAGATGTTGACAATCTCAATATAGCAATAATAATATATTCTATAGGAAAAATATTTTCAAGAAATAATTATCGAACACAAAAAGGTTGGGAATCTTTCAAAAGAATGATAATAGTTTCTTTGAAATCTTCAATAAATGATTTAGAAAATAAAAATGAAGAAAAATTCAGAAAAGATTTCAACCTCATAAGAAAAGCAATAAACAAAATTTCAGGAAAATTAAAAAAATACATCGAAGAAGTAATTCAAAAAGCCGAAGTGGCAAAAGCTTCAAGGATTCATGAACACGGAATCTCCGCTGAAAAAACAGCCAAGATGTTAGGCATATCAATGTTTGATTTACAAAGCTACACCGGACAAACAGGAATTTCAGAAGTTCCACTAAACCAAACAATCAATGTAAAAACAAGAATAAAAATGTTGGAGGAATTATTTCAATGACAGAAAACGTATTAATCTTCGACGCTAGTTCCCTAATTAGTTTTGCTATGAATGGACTCTTACCAGAATTAAGAGAACTAAAAAAAATCTTTCCAGGAAAATTCATAATTCCTTCAGAAGTAAAATGGGAAATAATTGAAAGACCAATGAACATTAAAAGATTTGAACTTGAAGCATTAAAACTAAATGAACTTGTAAATGATAAAATATTGGAATCCCCTGAATCACTCGGAATAAAAAAAGAAGAAATTTCAATTGAAACTAAAAAACTACTCGACATTGCAAATAATACTTTTTTTGAAAAGGGTCAAAAAAGCATCCACCTAATAGATTTGGGAGAAACAGCCTGCGTTGCTTTATCAAAAATGTTGAACGAAAAAGGAATAAAAAATGTCTTATTGATCGACGAAAGGACAACAAGAATGCTCTGCGAAAAACCAGAAAACCTAAAAAAATTATTACAAAAAAAATTGCATGTTAGAATCGATGTAAAAAAAGAAAACCTAAAACATTTTCAAGGAATAAAAATAGTAAGATCCGCAGAATTAATTTATATTGCTTACAAAAAAGGAGTTGTAAGAATAAAAGATAACAAAATATTAGACGCTCTTCTCTACGCATTAAAATTCAAAGGTTGCGCAATTTCAACAGAAGAAATTAAAAAAATAAAAAAATTAGGTTGATTCTTTAACTCTTCCAATTTTTGCTCACAAAAAGATTTTGATTTATTTTTCTATTTAGACTAGGCAAATCATTTTGCCGTGTACTCACGTACGCAAAAAATAATTTAACAAAGTATAAATAAAAAAGAAACAAAATCAATCAAAAATATTCTTTAAGTCTTCCAACTTCATCCCCCGAACTCCCCCATCTTCTTCAACAATAATGTCTTTCACTAATTTCTTTTTGCTTTCTTGAAGTTTCAAAATCTTTTCTTCAATACTATTTTCAGCAATCATCTTATACACAAATACTTTATTTTTTTGACCAATCCTGTGAGCCCTGTCCATTGCTTGCATCTCAACGGCCGGATTCCACCAAGGGTCAATAATAAATACATAATCTGCACCAGTCAAATTAAGTCCAAGCCCTCCTGCTTTAATGCTAATCAAAAATGCTTCGGGACGTTTAGAATCTTGAAATTCATTTACAATTTTTTCCCTATTCCTAGTTTTACCATCCAAATAAGAATATTTTAAATTTTTATTATCCATTTCAGCTTTAACAAGAGTTAACATTTTTACAAATGATGAAAATACCAAAACTTTATGCCCTTCAGATATGACCTTCTCAATTTCCATCATCAAAAGATCAAACTTAACACTCCCCCCTTCGTAACTTGAATCAATCATTTTTGGATGCAAACAAATTTGACGAAGCTTTGTCAATCCTTCCAAAATTTTCATTCGAGATTTATTCAAACCATTTTCTTTAATCGAAGTTTTAATTTCATGACGATAATATTCTTTCCAACTTTCATAAACTTCTTTTTCAGATTCATTAAATGTGCTTCTCAAAATAACTTCTGTTTTTTCTGGAAGCTCATCTGAAATAACAGATTTTGTACGTCGAAGTAAAAAAGGATTAATCATTTTCTTCAAAGATTCAGAAACCACTTTATCCTGGTTTCTTTCAATAGGCAAAACAAAATTTTCTCTAAAAAAATCATAACCCCCCAAATAACCAGGATTCAAAAAATTAAACAAACTCCACAATTCCATCAGATTATTTTGTATTGGAGTTCCAGAAAGAACTAATTTATTTTTTCCTTGAAGAGAATATACACTTTTTGCACTAATGCTCAAAGGATTTTTTATGACATGAGCCTCATCAAGAACAATATATTCAAAAATTTTATCAGAAAATAATTCCAAATCATTTCTTAAAACTCCATAAGTAGTAATAATTACATCATTTTCTTTCATAATTTCTCTGAATTTTTTATCTGAGTTTTTAACTTTTGAAGAACTCCTATTCAAACCATGATGAACATAAACTTTCAAATTGGGAGTAAATTTTTCAATTTCTCTTTTCCAATTAAACACCAATGAAGTTGGAACAATAACTAAAGAAGATGTTGTTAATTTTTCATCTTTTATTTTTTGTAAAACAGAAAGTGTTTGAAGCGTCTTTCCAAGACCCATATCATCAGCAAGAATTCCATTAAAATTAAACTCCCTCAAAAAATTCAACCAATCATAACCTTCTTTTTGATAAGGCCTTAATTTAGCATTAACATTCTTTGAAATTTTTGTCTCCTTTATTTTTCCAACATCCTTAAATTCTTTTATAACTTTTTTTATTTTTGGAGGTAAATTCGCAGTAGTTGCAAGTTCAATAATTGAATTAAGAATAGTCACATGATTTTTAGATAGTTTTGAATTATTCTTTTCCAAATTTATAAAACCAGAAAATGCACGCAAATTATGTATCCATTCCTTTGGAATAACTCCTTTTTTCCCCTCGCCCAAATCAACAAATCTCTTATTCTTAAAAATTGAATTCAAAACTTCATCAATCGTTACTTCATCAACTCCAAATTTTACCGAACCCTGAATATTAAACCAATCAGTTGATTTAACAACATTCATTTTCATAATAGGTTTATTTTTTACAACACGAAAATTAAATATTTTTTCTTCACCCAAAATTTTTATTCCTTCCGCAGAAATTAAGGGAACTGTGCTTGTTACAAAATCAATTAAATCTCCTTCCAAAACAAATTCGTCAAGTTCTTCATGCGTAACAACAGAATAAGAATTCAAAATTTCAACCATCTTGTCTTCAAATTCTAAATCTCTTTCAATATCATATAAGGAATTTTTTTCAACAACAATTATTTCTTTATTCTTTGAAAAATAATTTATTTCACGCCCAGCGTAATCAAATCTCAACTTAAACCTAATACTTGCACCAGACTTTTCCAAATATAATTTTGTTTTAGGAGACACAATTTTTCTTTCACGACTTAAATCATCTGAAACTTTAAAATCAAATCCATTCAAAATTTTCTGATAATATTTAGAGAAAAATTTCTTCAATTCAGCCTCACTAAATTCCAATTTTTTGGGAAATCTAATTAAACTTCTTACAACTTCCAAATTATCATTTTCCTTGTGACCATAAAAACATCTGTTCTCAGTATCAAAGACCCACAAACTAGTACTTCCAATTTCATTTAATTTCATACGAAGTAAACTAGATTTTTTCTTCCCACAAACAAAAAAAGGCTCAAGAGTATATTTTCCATCCTTCCTCTTTTTTATTTCCCAAGAAATCTTAAAATTTTCTTTATTAAAAATAGCACCCAAAATAACCTCTTGTTCCTCAAAATATAAATCTCTTAAAACCGGCATCATCAAATCTGTATTTATATCATAAAAAATGCTCTTACTAAAACCCGAAGAGGAATAACCCATACCAAAATTATCTCCCTCGTGCATGTATGTTAAAACACGCCTAACATTACTACTTATATCCCATTTCATAAAATTAAAATCTTTTCCAAAAAACTTAGTGGGGGCCCCATAACCTCCATTCTTTTTCACCACTCCCTTTTGAATCTTCAATAATTTCTCATTTGAATCAAAATCCTCAAAATTAAAATAAACCATATTTCTTCTTTCTTCAATATTTTTCTCTGGAAACAATTCCCCCAAATATGCAAGACCATTCTTTGATTTTTCAATCTCTTTTTCTTCTTTTTCTTCAATTAATTTCAAATTATTAAAATCATTATTTTCTTTTTTTAACAATTTAAAAATTAAAGTTGCCCCAGCATGACTGCATCCTTTACCTTTTTCACGATGAGCGCAATTACAAAAAGATTCTATTTTTCCCTCAACAACTTCTAAATTAACTTCATAACTTTTCTTTCCAACTTTCAATAAAAGATACACTTCATCTTTTGAATCAAGACTATTTCTAACAATTTCTAAATTATTATATTCATCAATTGCTTGTTTCCAAAACTTCTCATGAACAAATCCCAAAAAGATTTCAATCTGTTTTTTTGAAAGCCCAATTTTAGTTAATCTCCCTTCAATATTTGTATTTTTCAATTTTGCCATCAAGATACAGATAATTCACCTATTATAAATTTTTACTTTTTGAAAATAGAATAAAAAGGAGATTTTTAAGCTCGATTCATGTCTTTTACATTCTTCTGCATCAAGTTTTCTATGACAATAAGTTGGATCTTTTTATTTTCTATTCTTTTATTTTTGAATTATTTTTGATGTTAGATTAGGCAAATTATTTTACAGTGTTCATGTACACAAAAAATGATTTAACAACATATAACACAAAAAGAATTCAAAAATCACTCAATAATTTCAACCGCTTCAATAACCTTAACAACATCACTAACCTTATCCCCCTCGTGAAGATTAACAATTCTAACCCCTTGAGCCGCACGCCCCATAACCCGAATACTATCCAAACTAGTTCTAATAACCATTCCTTTCTGCGTCGTCACAATAATAGAATCCGTATCTTTAACCGAAACTGTATTCACAACTTTTCCAGTTTTATCAGTAACTTTCAAATTGATAACTCCCTTTCCAGCTCGAGAAGTTTTTCTATAATCTTCAATTGCTGTTCTCTTCCCATATCCTTTTTTAGTAATTGTGAAAATCGCATCAATTCCTAAAACTTCCAATGAAACAACTTCATCTCCTGTTCCCAACTTAATTCCAGTCACACCATAACTTGCACGACCCATCGGCCTCACTTCATTAGAATTAAACCTTATTGCTTTTCCATTTTTAGTCGCCAAAGAAATTTCCTGACCTTCTTTGATTATCTCCACACCAATTAAAGCATCGCTCCCGTTTTCTGGAAGATTAATTGCTTTAATTCCTGAAACCCTCGGTTTTGAAAAATAATTCAAAGAGATCCTTTTTACCATCCCATTCCGAGTTGCCATCACCAAATAATCATCGAAATTTTTAATAGAAAGAACATTTGTAATTATTTCCTCTTTTAATCCCAAAATATTCACAATAGCTTTCCCCTTCCCATATCTTTCAGCCTCGGGCAAGTCATATGTTTTCAACCAAAGAACCCTTCCCCTAGAAGTGAAAAACATTAAATAATCATGAGTTGAACAAGTCAATAATTGCTTAGTAAAATCCCCCGTAGCAAGACCACTTCCAATCACTCCTTTTCCTCCTCGTTTCTGTTCCTTGTAAGTTTGAACATCCATTCTTTTAACATAACCTTTTTCAGTAATTGAAACAACAACTTCTTTTTCTTGAACTAAATCTTTTTCAGAAATAGATCCAATAGCTCTTTTCATAACCTGAGTTCTTCTAACATCACCATATTTATCTTTCAGTTCCTTAATTTCTTTTTTAATAATATTCAAAACTTCTTTAATCTCATCCAAAATCTTTTGATATTCTTTTATTTTCTTTTCAAGTTCTTCTAACTCTGCCTTTAACTTAGTATGTTCCAAAGAAGTCAATTGACGAAGCTTAGTTTCCAAAATCGCTTTAACCTGGTTTTCAGTAAATTTAAATTTTTCAGCCAATTTTTTGGCAGGTTCAGAATCATATCTAACTATTTTTATAACTTCATCAATATTATCCAGTGCCGTGAGTAAACCATCAACAATTTCTTGTCTCAATTTGGCTTTTTTCAATTCATATTGTGTTCTTTTTGTAATTATAATTTTTCTATGAGAAACATAATTTTCTAAAACATCTCTGATTCCCAAAACTCTTGGTTTTCCCCCAACCAAAGCCAAAAAATTAACATTAAAAGAATCTTGAAGACGAGTATATTTGAATAAAGCATTTATCACAAATTGCGGATCAACACTTTTTCTAAGTTCAATAACAATCCGAATTTTCCCTTTATTTGATTCATCTCTAAGATCACTAATGTCTTTCAACTTCTTATCCCGAACAAGAGTTGCAATTTGAGTAATCAAGGTGGATTTATTCACCATATACGGAATCTCCGTAATCACAAGAGAATTTTTTTTTTTCCCTTCTTCAACAGAAATTTTCCCACGCATAATCATTCTTCCACGACCAGTTTTATAGAGTTCAATCATATCTCCCTGAACTTGACCTCCCGTTGGAAAATCAGGCCCTTGAATAGTATCTCTAACTAATTCTTCAACAGTTATTTCAGGATTTTCAATATAAGCAATAATTGCATCAGCAACTTCTCTTAAATTATGGGGAGGAATATTTGTAGCCATACCAACAGCAATTCCCGTCGCACCATTAAGCATCAAAGCAGGTAATTTCCCGGGAAGCAATGCAGGCTCCTTCAAGGAATTATCAAAATTTGGCGTAAAGTCTACTGTTTCTTTATCAATATCTTCCAATAGTTCTTCAGCTAACTTTTCCATTTTAGCTTCAGTATATCTATAGGCCGCAGGAGGATCACCGTCA
>CAZFLO010000009.1:0-21203 GCA_964519005.1 Candidatus Woesearchaeota archaeon | reverse complement strand
CCAAAACCTCTTGAATCATATAACTAACACATTTGGCCAAAACATCCATAACCTTAAATTCATCACAAAATGCTTCCTCATAATCATATTGTCTTGCCTCATTTAAATGCCGAGGAGTATTATGTTTTTCTGCTCTCCAAACAGTAAAAACAGTAAAAACTTTTTCTAAAGCGCAAGCAAGCATTTGTTTATACAATTGACAACTCTGACTCAAAAAAACTTCCTTTTCAAAATATTTTGCTTTAAATAATTCTGTCCCCCCTTCGCTCGATGCACCAATTATAGAAGGAAAAACCCCTTCCATTGCGCCTTCTTTAACAAAAAAATCCCTAAAACCTTTTAACAAAGTAGATTGAATTTTGAAAATAGCTTGAACTTTAGGTTTCCGAATATCCAAAAATCTATTATCTAATCTCGTAGACAGATCACTTTCAACATTAGAATCATTTAATTGAATTGGCAACCTTTCAGCTAAACTAATTATTTTAATTTCCTCAACAACAATTTCAACATCACTTCTCAAAAACTCTGCTTTAACATTCGCAGCTTTAACTTCTCCCGTAATTTCCAATGCACTCTCTACACTCAAATTCTTAATTTTCTTCATTAAGTCCCCTTTAACAACACATTGAACAATTCCAGTCATATCCCTTAAATTTACAAAAGCCAATTTATTCAAATCACGAATTTCATAAGCCCAACCATTCAATAAAACCTTTTCTCCAACTTTCAAATCTTGTACATAAGTTCTTTTCATACCTATTCAAAAAGAAATTAATTTATAACTATTTCTATACCAAAAAACTCTCAAAAAGTGAAACTCCCAACCGCAGCAAGCTGCGGGGTATATTCATCAAATTAAAAATTATTTTTTCCTCAATTTACCTTTAACCTTTTTTCCGCCCCTAAAACTTCTCTTCTTCCCAATTTTTCCATTTTTAATCTTAACTCTCTTGGAATTTTTCCCGGTTTTAGAACCTTTACTTTTCAAAAGTTTAAGAATAGCAAAAGTTAACAGCATCAAAACTAAAACCAAAATAAACCAACCAATAGAAGACATCTCCCCCGTAAAAAAATCACTTACTTTAAATTTATCTTTAATTAAATCATTCTCAGAATCTCCATCTAAAACTGAAATTGATCCATTGATTACTTCAATTGTAAAATTTGTTTTGAAAAATCCTTCTTCATTAACATTAATAGAATTTAATCTCACCAACAAATCATAATAACCATCTTCTGAAACATCAAATTTCTTTTCCTCCCCAATTAAAAAAACAGCATCTTGAGGATTAGAAAAAATAGTAATCTCTACACTTTCATTAGAAATATTTTTTACACTAAAGATGTGAATTTCTTCGTTTACAGCAAGAGAAAGGTTTTCATTTTCTAAAAATTCCTGTTCATACCTAATCCCAGAACTTCCTCCAGAAACAATTTCCTCAACCACAGGTTCAACTTCTAAATCTGCCTCCCCATTCACAACATCCCCTGAAATTTCAGCACCAGTTGTTGCAGTCTCGGGATCCACTGTTTCAGAAGTTTCATTTGTCACAGTTAAAGTTCTAGTAGAACTAGTTCCAACATTTCCTGCTGAGTCAGTGCAACTAACACTCCAAGTATGTTCCAAAACACTAAGAGAAGAGAAAGATAATTCATTTGTTTCCCCATCACGATATACATCCGATAAATCATCTTCTTCAGAATCGTCAATAGTCAAAATGCAACTCGAAATATCTTGAAGATCCTCCACACTAAAAGTAAAATCATAATCCGCAGTTGTGGAAGAAACAGTATCTTCCGGGGCAATTAAAGTCACAACAGGATCTGTAATGTCCAAAGTGATAGTCCTAGTTGATGTAGAATTTGCATTTCCAAAAACATCATTTACTGTAGCATTGAAATAATAAATTCCCTCGGATAAACCAGCAAAATTAACAAATAAAGGAGAAATTGAAGAAACGCTTGAATTAATTTCATCAGTTGAATTAAATAATTTTATTGTTAAAATATCTAATTCCCCATTATCAATTGCCGTTAAATTAATATCAATATTAGATTTTGAAAGATTTGCATAATTGCTTTCCGAAGGAGACACAAATTCTATCGAAGACGGAACAGTCGTATCATTAACAATTGTCAAAAGATTAAAAGATTCAGAACCAGTAGAATTAGTTAAAGTAATAGTTAAATTATAATTTCCAGGCGTACTTGCAGTTGCATTGAACCAAAAATTCTTACTTACCAAATTCATCACAAGCCCTTCTCCGCTCCAACTCAAAACACTATCTCCTTCTGTAAAAAGATGTTCTCCAGAATCTGTCCCATTTGAATCTTCCAAAAAAGAAAATGAATTGGGCAAAGTTATATTCACTTCTATTATATCCAAGTCCTCAGTTAATTCAGTATTTTCAATTGTCACATTATAAAAATTTCCCACACCTTCATTCACAGAATAAAAACTCTCGCCGGTTGGAATTTCCACAACTACATTTCCTGTAAGATTAAACGAAAGAAAAAAAGCTATTACTAAAACCAAAAAGAATCCTCCAAAAAGCAATCCAGATCTTTCACTATCTTTTAATTTCATAAATTAAGATGCTTAAATTAATTTATAACTATTTCTATAAATTGCTAGAAAATACCCTTTTCATATAATTTCTCAATCAAATACTTTTGATCATGATTGGCTTTAATTAAAATATTTTTAGCATTCTCTTTGTCTTCCAAAACACTCTTCTCTTTTCCAACAAATTTCTCATTATTTCTTGTAGTCATTGCATCATAAAAATCAACCAAACTCAAAAGCCTACCACAATAAACCGCATTAAGTTCCTCTCCTCGGGAAATATTAAACTCAGCAACAGGTATCTTTTTTGGATATCCTCTTTCTTGAAAATAATGATGATATAATAAAACCCTCGCAGAAAAATCATGAATATCTTTCAAAATTCTATACCCATCTAAAACATGTTTTTGGAGCTCTCGCATATCTTTATCATCAAACCCTTCTTTCTTCTTTAAGGAATTTGAATCAACAGCAACTTTCCCAACATCATGAAGTAATCCGGGATAAAATAAAGATTTGGGATGAATTGTATTTGTATATTCTGCAAGCTCCTTAGATTTTAAACCAACTCTAATAGAATGCGCCCAAGTTTCCTCATCCTTATTTTTAATTAAATTCAAATAAATATCGAGAGAATTTCTCTGTTCAAAAGAAATATCTAATTCATCATAAGCTTGGACTAGTTGATTACTCAAATCTTGACTCATAGAAAATTGAAAAACTAAATTCCTTTTTAACTATTTCTATAACTTACTAAATCCCTCAATCTCCTATAATCTTCGGCTCCCCAAGAACACCATCTTTATTATCTACGACAAAAGTTTCTATTCCCTTTTCTCCAGGATAACTATAAACTATTTCCGGAAAACCATCATCACTAAAATCCCAAACATGAGGATTAATGGGCCTATACTTCAATCCTTTGAGAACATAATTTGTATCACTAGAATAATTAAAAGAACTTTCAGCAGAACCATCAAAATAATACAAACAATATCCATCACGAGCTGTCCTTCCTTGAATATATTCGGAAGTTCCATTTCCATTCAAATCAGCATCTCGAAAAAATTCCTCCTTATTACAACTAGAAAAAAATAATGCTCCAGCAAGTAAAAATTCAACTAATCCTCTTTTCATTCCAAAAATATTAACCAAAACTATAAAAACATTTCTATGAAAAATAAAAAAATTAACTCTTTTTCAATAAATTCTCCAAATCATTTCTAGAAATATTCTATTTAATTTAATCATCAATTAAAACACATTTTTCCGAATTAGTTTTCTAATATTTCCAACAAATTCCTCCTTTCCTCGTTTTGGATTATCTTTAGGTTAGTTTGGAATTCCAGATTGCAATGCGTACCGCGGTAAGTACTCGTATTCTGGACATTTCAAAATAATTAAAGAGAATTCAAAATCTTATTAATTATTTTCATGGCTTCGCCTCCACTAACCGCACCTTTCATTTTCCCCATCACTAAGCCCATATAAGCATTAGGATTCAAACCAGGTTTCTCTTTAATCAGCTTTGCAATTTCCTCTTCGACACCAAGCAAATCTTTTTTATCTAATTTAATTGCTTCTTTCAAAGCCATTCCAGAAACAATTCTCTCAAGCACAATTTTCAAATCAGCTTCTTGAAGTTTTTCTTTATACACTGCCTCCAAAATAAAACTCAAAACATCTCGATTCAAAATTTCTTCAATTTCATCCAAGGGTTTCCCTAATTTTTTAACTAATTCTTTCGGATACAAAAACAAAATTTTCCCAATCAAACGCGGATTGCCATTTATTGAATAAAGCTCTTTATACAAATCAAATTTATTTCTCTTAAATAAAATTTTAATCATATCTTCGCCCAATCCTTGTTTCTTCAAATCACTTTCAATTTCACTCCTCAATTTAGGCAAATTTCTTTTAACTTCATCAACAAAATCTTTTTTTATTTTCAAAAGAGGCAAATCAGTTTCAGGATACATCCTAGCCGAACCAGGCATTGGTCTCAAAAATTCAGTTTTTCCGTCAACCAAAACATTTCGAACTTCCATTTCAGTTGGCTTACCAGAATCACTCAATTCTTTCTGCCTCAAAATTTCTATTTCAATTGCTTTGATAAAAACATCCATATTCTGCATTCCTTTGATTTCAACTCTTTTTTCTCCTCGAATAGAAATATTCACATCTTGTCTAATAGTTCCAATTCCCCTTCGAACCTTACAACTTCTTAGAATTTCCCCAATCTGCAAAGCAACTTCCTTCGCATGTTCAGCATCCTTAACATCAGGAGAAGTCACAACTTCAACTAAAGGAATTCCCAATCTATCCAAACGATAAATTTTGCTCCCCCCTTTTGCAATGGAGAGTACATCCGAAGGTGCAATATTCCTGGAATTAGAAACAATTCTCCCAGCATCTTCTTCAAGTAAAACAAAATTAATTCCAACTTTCCCCTTGCTGGTTTCAATAAAACCATCTCGAGCAACCATTACAGTTCTCTGGAAACCAGAAGTATTCGAGCCATTAATGACAGTTTTTCTCATAATCTGAGTTACAGGAACAATTTTGCAATTCAATAAAAGAGAAATATCCAAAGAAATCTTCAGAGCTTCTTGATTAATTTCATGAGGAGGTTCTTCATCTAACTCGACCAAACAAGTAGAATCATAAGTTTCATAAAAATAATCCTTGTCTTCCCCTGCCTGAAATTTAGCTGCAACATCAATATCTCCTCCCTCTCCTTGCACCGCATGAAGTTTTCTTTTAACAATGCTCTGAGGAGAATCACTTCTAAGAATAGAAGGACAATTACAAAACAATTTTTTTGTGTCTAACTGCTGATGAATTTCTAAACCAGATTTAAATTTTAATTTTTTATAATCAATTTCCATGAAAAAGAAAAATTATCAAAGATTAAAAAGATTACTTTTTAACAAGAGGCAAACCAGAATCCCCCACCATCATTTTTACTATCTTTTTCCTAATTTTCTGAGTAAAATATACTAGAGAAAAAGTTAAAAGAATCAAAATTCCAACAATAAAAATTGATATAAAATATGCTTTATATGAATTTTTTTTTTGTAAACTATTTTTACTATCTCCTTTGAAAAAAGATTCCTTAAATAATTTTCCAATAAAAGAAGAAGATTTCAAAGATTCTTTTTCATCATCAAAAAAGTTTTGAGAAGATTCATTAGAAGAATTAAATGTCAAATAATCCCCAGAACTCTCGGGGATTTCCTGATTAACTATTTCAAAAAATAATTTAATTTGACTACTACTATTAATTTGAAAAGAAATCAAAGAAAGATCATAATAATAATTATTCAAATCTAAATCGATGTGAATCTTTTTTTCCATAAAATATTCTTTGATTTCTCCAGAATGGTTTATTGAAAAATTAATATTTTTTCCATTTTCAAAAAGATCATTTAAAACAAAAGAATAATCTTCTCCCCTAAACGAAAATTTCAAAATGCAATCTTCTTCAAAAATATTTTCATATCCCTGATTTAATAAATCTTCAGAAATCGTATAAGAACACGCATTAAAACTCCCGCTCCCGGTTGTCCCAGGATCTACATCCTCAGTAACGATAGGAGTTGAAACTGGAGTTTCATAAACATCCAGATAATGATAAGAACCCAAACTCAAAGTTAAATTAACAATCCCTTCCAAATTTGAATTGACAGTACAATCTGAATTCAAAGAACATGAAACACCATCATATAAAACAGTATTATCTGCAGAACTCAAATTCAAAGTAATTGTAAAATCTCCCTCTCCTTCGAACTCTAAGCTAGCATTTGTTCTAGCATTATTATTCCAAATAGAAGAAAGTAAACGCATATTCCTAATATCACTCCCACTAACTTCTCTAAACTCTTCTATCTTAGGGCCAGTATACAAATAAGTAAAATCTGCATAAGATTGTTGAGTTACATCTGATTTCACATGAACATTATTTCCAACTAATTTTAGAGCCAACCAATAAAACCGCCAAGCATAATCTGAAGTGATATTCAAATCTGTAAAATTAGTTGTATTAAACCCCATATTAAGAGAAGTTGGAAGAGGAAGAACATAATCCCCCTCAGTATTATCCAAATGATATCTCTGAACTAGAGAGTTAACATTAAAAATGGAAGTGGAATTATGCTGCCAACCAACACTAATATTCTTTATTAAAAAATATTGATTAACGACTTCATCTGGTCGAAATGTAACAAAAGAGGAACCAGATTTCATTTCATCAGAAGTTGTTGGATAAGAAAACATTGAACTTGAACCAAAAGCAGTAAGTCTCGGCAATCCATGCGTTGATTTCTCTTCATGCATATAAAATCTCACAACTGAAGAATTAGTTGAATTACCAATTAAAAAAACAAAATTTCTAATCTCCGTATTATTATCGTCCAAAGTTGTGACATTTAAACTCAAGGTATAAATTCCTTCTTTTTCTGGAGTAAAATTCACAGAAACATTTTCAGAATTATTTGAAGAAGAAAAAATTGTAAAAGGATATATAGAAAAATTATAATCATAATTTGCAGTCCCAGTTCCATTAAATAAGGTTATATTAAAATCAAAACTAATCTCTTCATTCTGATTGTAAACCCTTTCAAAATCTTCATCAATAAAGTTTGAACGAATCAAAGAAGAATTTATGTTATGTTTAATACTAGAATTATTAATAGAGTTATTTAAATTGGGCGATGAAGAAATTACACTTTGGGCATTTGAATCAAAAACAACATTTGAAAAAACATTATAACTTGAATACCAATCAGCATAAACTCCCCCATAATTCAAACTAGATGTTAAGTTTGAAAAAGTGTTATTGCTTGCATTTAGAGTTAAATAAACACCATATCTGTTAGAATTAAAAGTCACATTTGAAAAATTATTGTTTTCTGAACTTGAAACTAAATAGGCCCCATAATCATCATTTGAATTAGAAATTACATTTGAAAAAGTATTATTTAAAGCTCCCTGTAATTTAATTCCACTATCTCTAGAATTGGATCCAATTACATTATAAAAAACATTATTTGAACCCCCATACAAAGATATTCCAGCATTATTGAAAATAGAAGAAACATTTGAAAAAATATTATTTGAACACAAATAAGACAAACCAATTCCAACCCCCATATTTGAATTAGCTACAATATTAGATAAAGTATTATTTGAACTTGAAGACAAAATAATTCCCCCATCATTTGAACTAGAATTGATATTCGAAATTAAATTATTCAAACTCAAATAAAGAGAAATTCCTGCATTACTAATCAATGTAGCAGTAATATTTGTTAATGTATTATTCCAACTTGAAGAAAGATAAATCCCAGTAGCATCTGAAATAGAAGTAATATTCGATAAAGTATTATTTGTTGAATTGCCTAGCAAATAAATTCCATACTCTGTATTTGAATTAGAAGTTATATTTGCCAAAGTATTATTCCAACTTGAATTTAAGTAAATGCCATGAGTATTTGAGTTAACAGCAAGGTCAAATAAAATATTACCTGAACTTGAATTCAAATAAACTCCTTGGGTGTTTGAGCTTAATGTTGAATCTGAAATACTATTATTTGTTGAACTTGGATGCAACAAGATTCCCTTCACATTTGAACTTGAAACCACTCCAGATAAAGTAGTATTTACTGAATTATATCCTAGAAAAATTCCTGCATCATCATTTGAAATAGTAGTCACCTCTGAAAAAATATTATTTAAACTAGCATAAACATATATTCCAGAGAAAGAATTTGAATTGGCCGTTATACCAGAAAAAGTGTTATTGTCTGAGCTACCCCCAAAATAAATACCATATTCTGTATTTGAATTGGTTGTTATATCATTAAAAATATTATTCTTAAAACTAGAAGAAAAATAAAATCCAGATTGAGCATTTGAATTTGAAGTTATATTTGTTAAAATAATATTATTTGAATTTGAACCCAAATAAATTCCACTAGTTGCATTAGAATATGAAACAATTATATTAGATAAATTATTATCTTGACTGGAAGAAATCAAAATACCATTACCATAAGATGAATTTATGAAAAAATTTGAAATAGAACTATTAGAAATTCCAGAAAACTCAATTCCTCTACCAAAATCATAAATACTCCCATTTTTAATAGAAATGTTATCTTGGGAAGTTGCTTCAATCCCATTATAAAAAGGAAAATCATTACTCGTGACACTAAATCCTCCTAAATCTAATATAACATCATCTGAATCAATAATAAAACAAGTATCTGTTGCGACAAGAGATTGATTCAAAACATATTCTCCAGGGGAAGAAATTGTCTGACATGAAGAAATTTCAGTCACAGAACTCCCCAATCCAATTCCAAATATCAAAGTCAAAAAAGCCATCAAAATAACAAATTTTTTTTCTCTCATGATAAAACATATTTGCTTTAATTTAAAAGAATTGCTATAATGAAAAAAGCTCTATAATCAATTTCCATGAAAAAGACAAACAACCACCAATTAAAAAGATTATCGTGAAACAACAAAAACATTTATAATTAAAAATTCCCAATTACCATTATGACAAAAGAAGTGAAATCAAAAAAAGGACAACTAAATCTTAATCGTTCAATATTTATCCCAACAAAAATAGGAGAAAAGGCAGCAGACAATTTAGCTAAAAGTGCCGGAAGCTGGGGATTTATTATTGGATTTTTAATTTTCCTTGCATTATGGATGGCAGCAAATATTTATGCTTGGTTGAATACTTGGGATCCTTATCCATTTATTTTACTTAATTTGATTTTATCCTGTATCGCGGCACTTCAAGCTCCAATAATCCTAATGAGTCAAAACAGATCAGCACAAAAAGATAGACAAAGATTCGAATATGATTATGCTGTAAACAGAAGGGCAGAAAGAGAAATTCAAGAAATCAAAAAACTTGTTTTAAATTTAAAAAAGAAATAAAAAGTTCTATTTAATCAACAATCCTATCATTAAATTCATAACTAATATTTTCTAACATCTTCTCTTTAACTTTCTCTTTAGAACTAGACCAATCTTTATGCCCCAAAACCCAACCTAATTTTACATAAGCTGTTTCAGTCAACATATCTTTCAAATAAATTATTCCTGTTTCAATTAATTCTCTCCCCGTCACATAAACCAAAGGATCAAGCCTCCCAAAAATAGTTTGGGCAGTTCCAAAAATCAACAAACCTTTTTTCTGAACTTCTTTTAATTTTTTAATCCAACTAACTCTCGCTCCAGAGGTGGCAACATGCCCCAATCCAATCATTTCAAGAATCACTCCTCGATAACCTTCCTTCAAATAATAATCCAAAATAGAAGGATTCTGGCCTGGATAAAATTTCAAGATTGCAATTTTTTCTTCAAATTTATTATCAACTTCACATTTTAATTTATCATTTCTTTTTGGAGAATCAATAATCTTTTCAATTTTATTTTCATACACTTTAAAGAAAGGTTCAAAATTAATTGGTCTAAATGCATCTCTCTTAGAAGTATGCATCTTTCTAACTTTCGTCCCAGCCATTGCATAACAAAAATCATCTGAACTATTTGCATGACCAACAACTGCCACCCCAGAAAAATCAGAAATAGCAACTTCCACCGAACAAAGTAAATTAAGTCTAGCATCGCTACTACCCCTATCGATACTTCTCTGCGAAAAAGTTAAAACAACTGGTTTCCCTAAATTTTTCAAGAAAAAAGAAAGCGCCGAAGAAGTGTAATGAAGTGTATCCGTTCCTTGAGTCACAATAACTCCAGAAATATTTTTATCATTAATTAATTCTGAAACAACTTTTGCAACTTTTTGCCAATCCTTATAATCCATATTTTCAGAACCCTTCATGAACGGAACTTCAACATTAGTAACATTGGCTTTTTCAAAAACTTCTGGAAAATAATTAAATAAATCCTTGGGATCCATTACAAAATCAACTCCTCCTTTTCCCGGATTTAATTTGGCAGCAATCGTTCCACCTAAAATAACCAAAGCAACATTTTTTTTAGCTTTTGAAAAAGGAACCTCAAAATCTTTTATATTTTCTTTCTTAACTTCCAAAACTTTCATATCAATTAATTCTTTTTTATTAAATCCAATATTATATCCATTTCCCAATTTTAATAAAACAAAACCAGTTTCAGGACTTGGCAAAAGAATCCCTTCATAAATTTCCTTTCCCTTATGGAGTTCAACCAAATTCCCAAAATTTTCTTTAAATTTCATAATAAATTAAATAAATCGCAAATTAAAAAGATGTTGGTTGAAAAATTCCAAATAACTCCCCCAATTATTTTCTTGTCCTTGCTCCCAACTTCCCATATTTTGAATCATTTCTAAATGAAAAATTCTCGAACAACCCCAAAAACAAAAAGCAAAATCAATATTATGAGAACCCACCATTTTGCTGAAACCACATATTCTGGTTTTCGATTACAATGCTTCTTTGCTTTTTTTACCATCAATAAAATTAAAATTATCATTATCCCTCCAGAAACAACCCCTCCCAAAGATAAAATTCTCGTGAAAGAAAAGAAATCTGTTAACTGAGTTAATAAAAATAATCCGATTGGAATAAGCGAAGCCAAAAACCAACTTTTATTTTTTGAAAACCTTTCATCAAATTGAAAACTTTCTCTAAGAGCATTCCCCCCAGATAAATAAGAAGTAAACATGGTAAAAATCCCCAAAAAAACAAAAACAGGTCCCAAAGTCAAAGTTGCTATATTGGGCGTATTTGCGCCTTTCATCCCCACAACAATAAAAGTAAAAAGAGCATAAAACAAAACAGAAACAATTGTTCCAGTGATCATGACTTTTTTAAAATATTTTTCATTTCTTTTCAAAACCATTTTAATTTCTGGAATAGCCTGAAAACTCATAAGAGCAAACAACACAACTCCAAAAGGCAACAAGATATTCGCAGAATTAAATCCAAGTAAATTTACAAACTCCACGCTTGGTAAAAACACTACGATAATCAATAATAATAAACTCATAATAATCATCACTCCAATCTTCTCAAATTTCTTTAAAGATTTCAATCCGCCTTTTAACAAAAAAGCCATAAAAAATCCAAACAAGATTCCAAATAAAAGATAATAACTTTCATTTCCAAAAATAACAAAACTTAAACTTTTTCCAACTCCAACCATATAAGCAATTAATGCTGCATAAATCCCAAAAATAACTGCAAACTCCATGACATGCCTAGCCCGGTTACCTAAATATTTCTGAACATATCCAATCAATTGATGATCTCCTTTCGTTCTCAAAACAATTTCTCCCAAATAAAGATTCACAAGAAAAATGATTGCTCCAATTAAAACTATATAAATTAGGGCTGTAAAAAAACCAGCTTGAGAAGCCACAAAAGGGATTCCCAAAACCCCCGCACCAATACAACTTCCAATTAAAATAGAAGATGCTGACAAATATTTTTTAAATCCTTTTTTCATAATTTTCACCCCAGTAAAATTTTAAGGAGAAATCTTTTTTTAAGGGTTTTTATTTTTGCCCCGCTTCCAAAACATTTTTTCTTTTTTTAATAGGTTTGGACTAGGCAAGTGATTTTTTGTGAATCGTCGGATTACCTGAGAATATTTGCTCAGGTTCTCGCACCCCAGGTGCAAAAAATTGCTTAACGAAGTATAAAACATTAAAAAAGAAAAAAGGGCCTGCGGGGACTCGAACCCCGGTCAACAGGGCCGAAACCTGTTATTCTATCCACTAAACTACAGGCCCTTATAAAAATAAATAGATCCTTGATTTTAAAACATTTCTCTTTGTAAAAATTATCTAAAGGGGAAAAAATCTAATTTATATTCTGCATAAATCTTCATTGTCTCGTAACTCTTGATTGAATTTCCAAAACCTTCTCTAATCTCTGAAATGATTTCTCGAAGATGTAAACTATCTTTAACAATTAATTCCAACTCAACATCACTGGAACCAATAGATTTACTATAATACAAAACATATGGATGAACTCTCATGGAATCAATAAAACTCTTCTCTTTAACTTCATTCAAATTTTTAGTCCTAATAAAAACTTTATATCTTTCAAAACCAAGTTTATCGTAATCTACCGTAATTATGTGGCCTTCAAGCACATTTAATTTCCTTAATCTTTCAATTCTAGAAACAATCGTCTTGACATTTAATCCTACTTTTGAAGACATTTCAACAAAGGAAATTCTAGAATTTTTTGCAAGTAAAGATATAATCCTCTCGTCTTTAGAATCAAATTTAATCACTTTAGCTGGTTGACCCGCGTAAATTAAATCAGGTATGTTTTTCTTTTTTCCAAGCAAATATCCAGAACGAAAATGATAAGCTCTAGTAACTAAAGCAAGATCTTTTCTCTCGATAAATTTGCCAAATTTATTATTAATATCCACCATAAATTTTTCAAAAGATTCAAAATTCTCTGGAAAAACAACAACCATATAATCCCAAATTCCTTCACAACCAACAACCCACGAAACATCTAAATGCTTAATTAAATAATTTCTAAAGGCTTTTTCTTCTAGGGGAGAAATATCAATTAATTTAAAATAAAGTCTAAAGGAAAGTCTCCCAAGTAAAGGTGTATTAAGAACAGAAATAAAAGATCTTATTACTCCTTTCTTAATCAGATTATTAATTTTCAGACTAACCCCTTGTTTAGATAATCCAACTTTTTTCCCCAATTGGGAAGCAGATTGCCGACTATTCAAATCTAATTCACAAATCAACTTTTTATCTTTCAAATCTACCCTTTCCATATACTTGGCATTACCCCAGCATTAATTAAATACTTTTCCATTATGACAATTTTTTAAAAAAGAAGATTGATATATGTTCTAAAACATATGATCATTATAAAATTAGGACATGAAAAAATAAAATGACAATACAAACAATAGAATCAAAAATAGATGATCTCCCAAACAGCGAATATTTGAGCCAATATTCTGGAACATGGGCTTTATCAGAAAAAGCAGGAGATATTCAAAACGAAATTCAACAATTAACAGGACAAACTGCTTGGAAAAACTTGGGGAATTTATATTCTAAAATTCTGAGCTTTCTTCCAAAAGGAAAAGATGGTGCTTGGGCTTTTGGAGCTTCAAGTAGAGATTTTCTTTCATACTGGAGCATAAGAGCATATTTGATTGCAGGAGAAGAAGAAAAAGCAATTGAACAATTAAAAAATGCGAAACATTTGGAAAACGTAATTAACACTCTAAGAAATACTTCTGGAAAACTAAAAGAGACTCCAAAAAAAGTTAAAGGAGAAGACTTTAATTTACCCGATTTAAAAAATTATTCAAAGTTTTATAAATATTTTCAAAGAACAAAATAAGAAAAATAAAAAGATTCTTTAGAAAAAACCCCAATAAATAAAAACCCTCCATCCTTATAAAAATCATGAAACAAGAACAAAAAGGAATCACAATAAAAAAAGAAGAGAACATGTCAGAATGGTATGAACAAGTCTGCTTAAAATCCGAATTAGTAGAATTTTCAACTGTTAAAGGTTGCATGGTGATTAGACCAAGAGGCTATTCCATATGGGAAAAAATAAAAGAGCACTTCGAAGAAACAATAAATAAACCACTAGGAGTAAAAAATGCATATTTTCCCCTATTCGTACCCGAATCATTTTTTCACAAAGAAGCCGAACATGCAAAGGGATTCAGCCCAGAAGTTGCATGGATCGATAAAGAATTGACTGGAGAAGGAGAAAGATTGGCAATCAGACCAACTTCAGAAACAATCATGTACGATTCCTATTCTAGATGGATAAGATCATATCGAGATTTGCCTCTAAAAATCAATCAATGGTGTAATGTTGTCCGATGGGAAACAAAAGCAACAAGACTTTTCTTAAGATCAAGAGAATTCCTTTGGCAAGAAGGCCACAACGTATATGAAACAGAAAAAGAATGTGAAGAAGAAACAATTGAAATAATAAAAAGGTATGCTGCACTTTGTGAAAACCTTTTAGCAATGCCCGTTCTAGTTGGAAAAAAATCAGAAAAAGAAAAATTTGCAGGAGCTAAACATACTTACACAATAGAAGCTTTCATGCCTGACGGAAAAGCTCTACAATGTGGAACATCACATAATCTGGGAACTGGATTCGGAAAATCATTCGGAATTTCATATTTGGGTAAAGATGAAAAAAAACACACTCCTTTCCAAAATTCTTGGGGACTTTCAACAAGATTAATTGGGGGCCTAGTAATGACTCACTCCGATGATGCAGGACTTGTTCTTCCACCAAAAGTTACAGAAAATAAAATAGCTATAATCCCATTATTATTCAAAAATAAAAAAGAAAAAGTTTTGGAAGAAGCAAACAAACTAAAAAAAGAATTGAAAAAATTCAACCCTATTTTAGATGACTCCGAAGATTATTCCCCCGGATATAAATTTTCTGAACATGAACTAAAAGGAACTCCAATTAGAATAGAAATTGGTCCTAGAGATTTAGAGAAAGATGAAGTAATTGTAGTTAGAAGAGATACTAAAGAAAAACAATCAATTAAAATTAAAAACTTAAAAAAAGAAATTCCAAGAATATTAGATTTAATGCAAAAAGAAATGTTTGAAAAAGCAAAAGAAAAAATGAACTCTGCAATTGTTGAAGTAAAATCAAAAGAAGATTTCAATAAAGCAATAAAAAATAAAAAATTAGTAAAAATTAATTGGTGTGGAGAAACAACTTGTGAAGAAAACATTAAAGAAAAAACAGGTGCAACAACTAGATGTATTTTACTAAAAGAAAAAAAGGCTCAAGGAAATTGTATTTATTGTGGAAAAAAAGCAAAAGAAATTATGTATTTTTCTAAGAGTTACTAATAAAACTTTCACCACTTCCAAAACACAACCCAGAAAATCAAAATGCGAAACTTCGTCCTATAAAATCTAAAAACCTTTCAAAATAAGTTAGTTATCCATTCTAGATAACGAATTAAGTTCATCTTCCCAAGATAAAGTTCTTGCTAACAAAGAACTAAGTTCATTTTCTATTTCTTTTTTTTCCATTTGTTTTTTTTCCATCTTTGTGGATCTTAATTAAATCCAAACGAATAAAAAACCGTAACTAAATCTGAGAAGTATATTCTTAATTTAATTCCGGTTTAATAAACTCGAATTAAATTAAGCTAATTTAATAATTGAGTTAATCACTAAATCAAAACATTCATAATGCATTCGATTCCAGTTAATACTCATAAAAATAATAAGAAAACACTCTTTTTAAATTTTGCCAATAACCATATCTTTCAATTTTTCTTCAAATTCTTCCAATTGATCAACCCCAACTTGAGCACCGACGGCATCATTATGTCCGCCCCCAGTAGCAAAAGGCAAACTTTCAAGAATTTTCAAAATTTTCTCTTTGACTGCCTTCCCACGAATAGATAAATTCACCCTGGCCCCTTTAACGAATGCAACAACAATCACAATTCCCTTAAATTCATGACTAAGCCTATTCGCAATATCCGCGCTCATACTTGTCTCTCCAGAATATTTAAAAAATAAAAAACCATTATTTTCATATTCCTCTCTTGCTTTTTTCAGATATTTTTTTAATTTCAAATCAATAAAAGTAAATCGCTGATGAAAAAAAGCATTGTTACTATTTTCTTCTAAAACTTCCTCGGGAGTTTTGACCTTAATCAAAAACCTAATCATTTGCATAACCAAACTAGTCCTATCCTTAAGTCCGCTACCAATAATTCTTGCAATTTTCCCAATAGAAGAATCATATAAAATTTCAAAAGCATCCTTTGATTTTAATCCTAATTCAGGATATTTTTCTAAAAAATCCGAATAAAAGGAAGGAATAAATTTGTCAGCAATACATCCCAAAACAGCAATCCACAAATCTTCTTTCCTCTTCGTAATTTGATAAGCCAAAGCAGTAACTGGTTCATTCAATTTGGTTTCATTATACAAAGGATTATAATAATTAACCCAAGCAGGAATTTCCTGAATATTATTTTCATGATGGTCGATCCAAACAACAGGCAAATTTGTCTCTCGCAATTTTTCAAAAAATTCATTAGAAACCGTCGGTTGATCCAAAATAAAAATATAATCTGGAGAAAACTCCTCCACTCTCCGATAATAATCCAAATCTAAAGGCGATGTTTTGACAGGAACCCCGTTTCCACGCTCAATAAACCTCCGAAGCAAAAGATAACTCGATAAACCATCCTGATCATTATCAAAATAAAAAAGAGGATTCTGTGCCTTTTCTAAATGATCCTGAATTTCTTTAACTTCTTTTTCCATTAACATATTCAAAAACCCCTTCCACCATATTTAAAATTTTCCACAACCCTTGTCATCAATTTTTTATCTCCAAAAAAATCAGTAGTATAATTATACGCACCAGCATTAAGAAAAACTATTTTCTCTCCAACCTCAACTTTATTCAATTTAACAGCGTATCTAAAAATATCATCCCTTGTTGGACTATTTCCCTTGATCAAATAAGTTTGGCCACCTTGCTCTAACTCTCCTTCAACAAGCATTTTCGTTCCAGTCAAAACAGTATCCAAAGCACAATTGTAAATGCTCGTATTAATAATCAAATTTTTATCATATTTCTGAATAACTTCCACAATCAACCGAACACAAGGCGCAGCCAAAAATCTCCCCGGTTCAATAAATGTTTCAATATTTTTTTCAAGAAGCCATTCCTTTGCGTCTTTTAATTTCTTAAAAATATAATCAAAAACTTCAACATTCGAACTCCTATAAACAGAAGGCAAACCCCCTCCCAAATTAACAAAACTAATTTCTTCTAAAGTTTCTTCATCTAAAGAATCCTTCAACTCTTCAACAATTTCCCATTCAGAAACATTTTGAGATTTTCTATGTAAATGAACCCCTATTTTTTTAACAAAATCATTCTCTTTCAAATTTAAAATTAATTTATTAACTTTCAAAGCATTCATTCCATAAACAAAATATTTCCCACTTCCAACTCGGTGTTCTTGAAATTTCATTCTCAAAGATAAATTTATTGCAATCTTCTTTTCTTCGAGGACTTCCAAAATTCTTTTCAAATCAATTTCGTTATCAACAACAAAATTTCTAATTCCCAAATTTAAAAAACCCCCCAATTCTTCATTAGATTCAGCCTGAGTGAAAAACCAAATTTTTGATTTATCTTTAATACGGGAAATTTCTTCAAAAGCATGAATCGAAAAATCAACATTCGAAATTTCTTGTAAAACATCTCCAACGATTTTATTTGTTTTATATGAATAACAAATTTTCAAACCAACCTCTTCCAATTTTTTAACTTGGTCCAATAAAATTTTCTTCGATAAAATAAATTCGGCATTCATTTCAATAAACCTTCGGATTTCATCTTGTCTAAAACACTGCACATCATCAAAGGAAAAGTAATTGAAACATCACCAATAACCGTCGCAGCATCTCCCTCATCTTTTATTTTCCCCCAAGATTTCGCTTCTTCAGTTGTAGCTCCAGACATACTGCCTGAACTAGAATGTGAAGTTGTCATGTAAACCGCATAATCAAAACCTCCGGAAAGCAAAGCAGAAAAAACCGCATAATGCTTACTAATGCTTCCTCCCAAAGAAACTAAACCCTTCTTTTCATCAAAACTTAAATCAGTTGTAATTCTTTCCATATCTTTAATCGTATCAACAATAAAATCAGGATGTTTTTGCTGAAACATATAAAGTTGAAAACCAAAACTTGAATCAGCAATCCCCGGACAATAAATTGGAATATTATTTTTCGCAGCATTATGCAAAATAGAATTCTCGTCTCCCACCATCAAACCAATCTCATGCAATAATTCTGAAACACAAATACGAGTTTTCTTCAAATATATTTTCTCCAAAAATTCATTCATCTTATCTTCAAATTTCATATAACTAGAAGTATGAATCAATAAATTACCAACACGATTTTCCCCTCTCTCATGCAAAGCAGTATCATCAGCATTAAAACTAACCACTTCAAAATCTCCCCCAAAAGATTTCATCAAATCTTCTTCAATGGCTCCAGAAGTAGTCACTAAAATATTAGGAATCTTCAAAGAACATAATTGAGCAAAAAAACCCCTCAATCCAGAAGTCACCATATTCGAAGTAAAAGTCAAAAATATCTTTGCTCCAGATCTCTTCATCTTCAAAACAACTCTCGCCGCTTCAGAAAGTTCAATCGCCTGATAACCCAAACTTCCAAAACTATCCACTAATTCAGAAACCTTCATTTCATCATGCCAATTAAAATCTTTAACTTTTTTCATTTGAATAAGAAATAAAGTAAAAACTAACTAATACCCAAAAATCGGAATAGCTAAATTTTTCACTTCAAACATAAAATTAATCAAAATTCAGAGTTTTTAAAATTTTCCTCAAAGAAAAAACCCCCTTAATTTCAATAATGAATCTTCTGGAGACCAATAATCTTTTTAAAACAACAAATCCTAAACAAAATATGAAAAACGCATTAAAAATTATTTCAGGATTAATTTTACTAGTTATTCCAATCTATTTGATTTTCCCTGGAATGCCTTTAGAAACTTGGGGAACAGCAGCATTAGATTTAATAAAAGGCGGAATTACGATTTTAGTTCTTTTAGCAGGATTAATTCTAATTATCCTTGGAATTAACGAAATAAAGAGATAATTATTTAGAAAAAGTTATCAAAATTCCTTCTATAATTGCAGCCAAAATTAAAAGGGGCAAAACTACATAAAAATAAGTTTTCAATGATTTAATTAAATAAATTTTGAAATATTTTTTCTTCTTTTTCTTTAACAAAACAGATCCAAATTTAACTCCGAGTCCCAAAGAAATAAAAATTGCTGGAAGCTCAAAAATTCCATGAGGCAATAATCTCCACAAAGAAAAAAATCCTACCGCATCAACACTCATTCTAGCCACAATTCCCAAAACAATTCCATTTATCATTGCATTAAACACAGAAAAAATTCCAAAGAAAAAACCAAAAATCATTGAGATAAAAGTTGCTTGAAAATTATTTGAAAAAATAAAACCAATCATCTCCAGAGGAGTATTCCCATTTGTTTTTTCCAAAAGTTCTTTAATATATTCCAATAATTTTTGTATTACATTTTCTGGAAAAGGGAAAAAAAATCCAAAGAGAACAAAAACAAAAAAAACTATAACGATAAACCAAATTTGCTTCTTCGATTCTTTCAAAAAATTAAAACATTCTAAATAATCTTTTTTTATTACATTCTCTTTTTTCTTTACCATTAACTAAATTGCCTTCCAATATATTCTATCTTACGAGGGAATTTATTTTTCAAATACAATCCATAAAAAATCCCCACGATAAAACCTCCCAAGTGAGCAAAATTTCCAATCCCTATTTTTCCAACAATAGAAACAATCCATAATAAAATAAGCATTCCAGGTGCTGCATATTTCATTTTTATCGGAATAGGAATAAACATCATAGACACTTTCAAATTAGGAATTAAAATCATCAACAAACCAACCAAACCAAATAAAGCTCCAGAAGCACCAACTGCGGGAGCACCCGAATCAACCAAGCCTGCTAAGACAAATAAAATCCCCGCGAAAATCCCCGATAAAATATAAAACCAAACATATCTTTTTTTCCCTAAAATTTTCTCAATTAAAGTTCCAATAAAAAATAAAGAAAGCATATTCATAAACAGATGAAAAATCCCTCCATGCATAAACATGCTAGTTAAAAAAGTCCAATATCTAAAAACTAAAATATTTTCTAAACCAACTGCAACATAATTCCAAATAAAATTAATAGGAGTTAATGAATCAATTAAAGTAAATACAAAAAAAAGAAGAACATTAATTCCAATGATCTTTTTTGTAACACTCAAATTTTCAAAAAGATTTTTCTTTCTTTTCATAGGAATTTCGTATATTGTCATATTAATTAAATAAGAACTTGGTTTAAATTATTTCTTCTTTCGGCCAACTTTCAAAAAAGAAGCGGCCAAAGATTTTCTTTTTGAAGGAACAACTTTTTTCGTTGTTTTTTTAACTACTTTTTTCACTATCTTCTTCTTAGCTATCTTCTTCTTAATAATTTTCTTTTTTACAGCAGGTTTCTTCTTAGTTACCTTTTTCTTTGATACTTTCTTTTTCACAATTTTTTTCTTTGCTACTTTCTTTTTCACAACTTTCTTTTTTGCTACTTTTTTTCCTGATTTTTTATCTGCTTTTGCTTTTTCAGCTAATTTTTCTTTTCTTTTTTCATCCCTTCTTTTCTTTGCTTCTTCTTTCTTCAATAATTTTTCTTTTTCTTCTTTTCTAAATTCAAGCAATTTTTTATGATCTAGCTTTTTGTTTTCTTTACCTATTTCAACTTCCACGAGTTCCAACTTTTCATTTATTTTAGTAAGATTTTTTTCCAATTCTTTAATCAATTTAGAATTGTCAACAGCCTCGAAAAGTTCCCCACATTCATCACAAGTAAAATCCATTAAAAGAGCTTCACTTTCACCTTGTTCAACTCCACATAAATCACAAGCATAATAAATTTGGCCTTTTCCTTTTCCTATCTCTTTTTCATATTCTGCCTTACCATCAAGAAGTTTATTTTTTAAGAAATCCAAACAT
>CAZFLO010000008.1:19391-23473 GCA_964519005.1 Candidatus Woesearchaeota archaeon | reverse complement strand
CTATTAGCTTTTACTTAAGATGCCCCGCAGCTTGCTGCGGTTGGGAGTTTCACTTATAAATTTTTTTTGATCAACTCTTTTATAAACTTTTTATCATTTGCTTTATTTATGAATTCTTGTTGTTGATCTTTATGTTCAATTGCAATAAGTAATACTTTTACTTGTGAATCATCAATAGTATAATATATTCTATAACTTTGACAATATAATTCATACAAAATAGGAGAAATAACTTTTCCAGATCGGGGATTTTCTTTTAATTTTTGAATTTTTTTAACAATCATCTTCCTTATGCTATTATCCATTTTCTGAACACTCTTTGTAAATTCCTCATCAAATTTCAACTCATATTCGGTCATTTTTATCATTCTCTTTAATTTTTGTACTAAAAAATAAAATTTCCGGTGTTTCTTTTATTGTAGAATCTTTTTTGAAAACAAAATTTATGTTAATATTATTCAGTTTAAGCTTAGTAACTTCTTCGGGAAGACTATTTGCCAAAAGATTCATCTCTGGAGAATCATTTATCTTTACGAACATTAGTGATTTAGTATTGTCAAAAATAATTTTTTCAAGCATATCTTTTTGATATTTAAATTTTAAAAATTTTGTTTCCTCTTTTATGATTTCGCAAAGTCCTCTAATTATTCCAATTGGTGCATCAAAAAATTCTTTTTTAATTTCGTCTTTATGTATGGAGAGAAAAGTATGATTTTCAATTTTTTTAAGTAAATATTCAATGCTATATTTTATTTTATCTATATATGCTTCCATTGCTTTTTCACTAAAAGTACTAAGCGTCATATTGTTAGCATCTGCTAATTCTTTTGCTTTTTCATGTAAAGATTTTTTTATTCTAAGTATACTTAATTCTTCTTTCATTTGTATCAGATAAATGATGTTTCGCCATTATATAAATGTTACTATCCTGTCACATTATTCATACAAAAGAGAATTTCATGTAACATATACTATTATAAAATTGATTTAGTTTTTTACTTGATGATCCATAAATCAAATTAAACTTTTATTAAAATATGGTCTTTTTACGGCTTTAAAATACAAATATTAAATAAATAAAATTATTCATTTCGATTAATCCTTTAAACGCATTATATCTTTTGATCTTCTGATCCATAAAATTGATTTAGTTTTTTACTAAATTTCTCCCCTGAATAAATTTAAATATTTTGTTGCACTCATTCAACTAGTTGAATGAGCGTAGTAAAAGGAATCCAACTTTTTTTTCAATTTATCTTATCACATTACTGCTTTCAAAGATTTGATTCCAACTTCAATTTGTTTGTCGTTTGGTTCTTTTGTTGTTAACTTTTGCATCCATAGTCCTGGAGCAGTAATCATTTTGAAGAAAATGTTTTTGTCGTTTTTTCCTGAGATTCTTAATATTTCATAAGATATTCCCATAATTACTGGAAGAAGTAAAATTCTTAATCCTAAGTTTTCCAGGAATGTTGTTGAATTAAATGGAATAATTGTATAAATAAAAATACTAATTAGGAAAACCCCGAAGATGAAAGCTGTTCCACATCTTGGGTGGAATCTTGAAAACTTTCTTACGTTTTTTACTGTCAATTTTTCATTTGCTTCTTTACATCTAATTGTTTTGTGTTCTGCTCCATGGTATTCAAATATCTTTTTTGTTTCTTTTGATATGCCCATTAGGTAAATGTATAAAATGAAAATTGAAATTTTTACTATTCCATCAATTAAATTTGGTAGAAAGTTTGAGGTTTGTAAAAATGTTATTTTAGATACCAAAAATTTAGTTATTAGTAAAGGTAAAAATTTGAATAAGAATAATGCAAATGCAATTGAAAGGATCATGAATAGGAACATTCCCCAACCTTTGAATTCTTCTTCTTTTTCATCTAGCGCAATGCTCGAAGAATAATTTAATGCTCGCATTCCAATTACCATCATAAAAATTAATTTTACAACTCCTCTTATGAAAGGCAAATTTGCAATTTTTGATTTTGGAAGTTTTATTTTATTTTTCTTTACGATTATTTTTCCTTTTGGGTTTCTAACTGCGATTGCTTGTTTCTCTTTGTTTAACATCATAACGCCTTCCATTACAGCTTGTCCTCCGATAATTTCTTCTGTCATTTGTTTATGGAGTAAAATTGGTTTAAAATATTTTGGGATTGCGGCTGGGGAAGAAAATTAATTATCCGTCACGCTGTGAACATATGTTGTTTGAGGTTAACAGAGCATTATAATTTTTCAGGTATATTGAAGGGACAAAAAATAATATAAATGATAATCTCTTTGAGGGTTTATGAAAAGGGGAGTAGTTTTAATTTTTGTATTTATTTTTTGTATGAGTTTTATAGTTGCAGAAGAAATTAATTTTAAACAAGTCGAATGTCAAAGCATATTGCAATACAAAGATCAAATAATTGGACAAGAAATTCCTAGTCAAGTTCCTTTCAAAAATGAAATTTTTAATATTTATATTGCAGGAGAGAGTTATGGATTTATGGAATTAAATGAATCAAGGGTAGTTGGTTTTGATTGTTTAGAAAATGAAGATGCAACTTATGATCTTTTGATTGAAAGTGAGGGGGCGTTGTTTGAGATTTATGGCAGTGAAGATTTGATGGATACGGTTTTAGATAAAATGAATTCCAAGGAAATTAATATTAAAGGAAAAACTTTTGGTAAAAAACTTAAATCTGGATTTATTAAGTTGGGACTTAAAATCTGGTCTTGGTTTCGGTAATTTTGTTTCTTTTTGATTAAAATACAAAGATTTTGTATTCTCGTGTACTTGAGTACACCACGTAAACAAAATCTTGGATTTTATCACAAAAATAAATCAAAATTATTTGGGGGAAAGAAGTTATTTTTTATTAACAGCCAAAATAATTTCTTTTCCTGTTTGAAGATCTTTAATCAAAAATTTCTTTTTTTCACATTCTTTTTTCCCAACGAATACTATTTTTTTAATTCCGTAGGTTTTCGCGTAGTCAAATGCTTTGTTTGGTTTCCCAAAGAATACTGAAACATTTTTTCCTTGTTGACGAAGTTGTTTTGAGAGTTGAATTGCTTTTTTGTCTTCATTTAATGAAACGATTAGGATTTTTTCAATATCAATTAAAATGTTTGAGACTGCCATCATTCTTTCAATTGAGAATGAGATTCCCGTTGCAGTTGCATTTCCAACAGGATAGGTCCCTCCGGCACAAATTGTTTCTTTTATTTCTGATTTTATTTCAAAAACGTTTCCAGTATAATATGAAAGTCCCCTGGCCAGGGTTGATTGGAATTGAATTTTTATTCCATAATATGAACAGTATTTTTTTAATTCTAAAATTTCTTGATAAGCTTGATATTTCTTGAAATATTCTTCTGGTTGTTTTACTATTTCCAGTAATTTTTCTGCATTGTATTTTTTTAGATTTTCTTTAACTTCTTTTTCTGGGAGTTTATCATATTTATCAAGTTCTCTTATCGCAGCTGTTTTATCTTTTACTTTTTGTTCCTCTAAAATTTCGTTTAGTAATTTTTTATTGTTTACATAAATTGTCGAATTTATTTTTAGTGCTTTTAGAATATCTGTTACTGCTGCAAGAATTTCTGCTTGATCTTTTATTGTTGCTCCAATTGTATCTATATCGCATTGAGTAAATTGCCTGAATCTGTTTTGACTTGTTGGTTCATCTCTAAATACTGGTCCGATTTGAAATCTTTTGAAAGGTATCTTTTGGAGTCTTGCAATTCTTTTCAATTGGAAAGTCAATTCGTATCTTAATGCTAATTTTCTTTTTCCTCTATCTTCGAGTTTAAAGATTTCTGAAATAGCGTCGTCTCCCTCATCGGTGCCTCCTCTAACAAATTCTTCGTATTCAATAATTGGAGTTTCAATTTCTTGGAAGTTGTATTTCTCGAATGTTTGCTCTGCTACCTTTCTGATAAGAGAAGCCTTTTGTGCTTCCATTCCTGTTTTGTCTTTGAATCCTTTTACTGTTTCCATTTTCTTGTTAAGTATTGTTTAGTTATAAATTTATTTTATTGGGGGAATCGTGGGTCACTTTGCTCTCCGTTGCACAAGAGTTTTC
>CAZFLO010000008.1:0-19291 GCA_964519005.1 Candidatus Woesearchaeota archaeon | reverse complement strand
AGCTCTGTACAAAACCCCGAGGGGTTCGATAAATTTAAGCGGAATGGGGGAATCGTGGGTCGCTTTGCTCTCCGTTGCACAAGAGTTTTCAGCTCTGTACAAAACCCCGAGGGGTTCGATAAATTTAAGCGGAATGGGGGAATCGAACCCCCGTTTCACGGACCACAACCGTGTGTAATAGCCACTATACGAAAACCGCCATGATTACATTTAATTCAAATGAGGTTGATTTATAAGTTTTTTCAGAAGTGTTACTAAGATAAGGATTTCTAATGATGAAGATAATTCCTAGTATTTATCATAATTTTATTTGGTGGGGAGAGTTTTTAAGTTTTTTGGAAAGTAATTTTATATATGTATCTTTCTTTATTTTTCAATGTTCAAAAAGAAGGGGTTTGATTCTAAGAAATATTTGAAGTTTCAAACTAAAGCTATTTTTGAAAGACTCGGGTTTTACAAGAGATTGTATCTTGAAGTTGGGGGCCAATTGTTTTATGATCGTCATGCTTCTCGGGTTTTACCGGGTTATGATCCTAAGTTAAAGATTAAATTAATTAAGGGTTTGAAGGATTTTGAAGTCATATATTGTGTTAATTCAGAGGACTTGGATTCTAAACGAGTTTTTTCGAATTTTAATTTGAATTCTTATTCACAGACTTTGAAAGATTTGGAGGATCTTAGAAAGAGTTCGATTAAAGTGGGTTATGTTGTTTTGACGTTTTTTTCTAATCAAGAGAAGGCTTTGAAGTTGGCGAAATTTTTAGAGAAAAAAGGAATTCTAGTTTTTTTTAGTTCGAGAATCCCAAAGTATGGCGAAGGTGCTAGTTATGCTATTCGTGGATTTAAAGATCAATCATATATTCCGGTTAAAAAAAAGATTGTTGTGGTTACTGGTCCTGGAGGCGGAAGTGGGAAAATGGCGGTTTGTTTGAATCAACTTTATTTTGAAAGGAAAAGAGGTTTTGATTCTGGTTTTTCTAAACTTGAAACTTTTCCAGTTTGGAATCTTCCCCTGAATCACCCAATAAATTTGGCTTATGAGGCTGCTACTGCGGACCTTGGGGACAAGAATTTTTTGGATAAAGATTTTGAGAAGAAGCATGGAATTAAAGCAGTTAATTATAATCGGGATATTGATAATTTCAAAATATTGAAAAAGATTATGCCCTTTTTGAGAAAAAAGAAAGTTAAATTTATTTTTGATTCTGTGACGGAGATGGGAGTTAATATGGTTAAAGAAGGAATTGTTGAGGGGGAAATTTGTTTTAATGCTGCTTTGAAAGAAATTAAGAGAAGAGAGAAATTTTATTTGGAAAATTATAAGCTAGGAAAAGTTAAGAAAAAAACTGTTTTGAGAATGAAAGAGATTATGAAAAAATTTGATTCATTATATTAGATAACTAAAGTGTGTCCGTAATCTTTCAACCATTTTTCTTTTGTTTTGTATGTTTTATCTACGATTTTAACAATGTCCCAGAATTTTTTAGAATGATTCATTTCTAGTAGGTGAGCTAGCTCATGAACTATTACATAATTTAAAACTGCTTTTGGTGCAAGAAGTAATCTTGTTGAAAGGCAGAGTTCGTTGTTCGAAGTGCAATGTCCCCATTTAGATGTGAGATATCTTATTTTTACATTCTTGATTGTTTTGTTAAAACAGATGTTATTTATTTTGTGAACTCTTTGTGTTATTTCCTCTAGATGATGTTTTTCTATTAATTTTTTTAATTGTTTTTTTATGTATTCTTGTTTTTTCTCATTTGAATGGTGATAGCCTATTTTGAATTCAATTATGTTTCCTTTTATTTTTGAAAAGTTTTTTGTTGAAACAGTTTCAATTAGATGAAGAGTGTATTCTATATCGTAAAGAATAATTTTTTCTAGGTGCGCATATTTTCTTTGAATGTCTTCTTTTGGGGGAGAGGTTTCGATTTTTTTAATTGCCCATTCAATTAGTTTTTGCGTTTCAATTTCTTTTCTTTCTTTGGATAGATATCTAGGAATCCTAATTGTTGTTGCAGTTTTTGTAATTGATGCTCTTGTTGAATTTCTTTTTTCAATGAAGATGTTGAAAACATACGTTTGGTCATTAATTATTATATTTTTTGTTTGTTTCATAAGGAGGGGAAGTGAGGGGAGTTTTAAAATGTTTTTTTGAATTTGGATTTTAATTTTTTGTAACTAGTTACTCCAAATCTCTTATAATAAAACAATTCTTAATTAAAATAATTAAAGGAGGACAAAAAATGAAAACATGGATAATACTTGCACTGGTTGTTGGGATTTTCACCATTGGGACTGTGGTTGCATTAAGTGCAACTGGAAACGTTGTTAGTGAACCTAGCGAAGTTATTGGTGAAGAATGTCAATATGCAAATCAAGGCGGATGTACCCAAGAGAAAAGCTGTGGTAATTCTGGATGTGGCATAAAAACAACTGGATCCTGTGGATGCGGGAAATAAAATAAGCATCTAATTTATTTATTTTTTATTTGATTTACAAACATTTATATATGAAATATATTTCATATGATTGTAATTCTATATTATGCAAAGGAGGAAAAAATGACAGAAAAAATAACAATTAAAAAAAGTTCAATAAAAAATGGAACAATAATAATGTTAACATTATTGCTGGCAGTTTCACTGTTCACCGGAGGATTTGGTTTTAATAAAAATGTGAATACTGGAAATGCGATCATAAAGGAACCATCTCCCTTGCCTGGAATAGACATGAATGCATTAATTGATGATGATGCAATTGAAGGAAATAAAAATGCACCAGTAACAATTGTCGAATTTTCGGATTATGAATGTCCTTACTGTGAAAAGTTTTACAGTCAAACATTGGGACAAATAAGAACAAATTATGTTGAAACTGGAAAAGTGAAAATAATTTTCAGAGATTTTCCATTGAGTTTTCATAAGAATGCACAAAAAGCAGCAGAAGCAGCAGAATGTGCTGGAGAACAAGAAAAATACTATGAAATGCACGACATGCTATTTGAATCTGGAGTATCGCTCGGTGTTGACTCATTCAAACAATATGCAAAAGAAATTGGATTAAATACAAAAGAATTCGATGTTTGTCTTGATTCAGGAGAAATGAAATCTGAAGTTTTAAAAGACATGGCAGATGGACAAAAAGCAGGAGTCAGAGGAACCCCCGCATTTTTCATAGATGGAAAATTAATTTCCGGAGCACAGCCATTTAGCGTATTCGAACAAGCAATTGAAGCAGCATTAAATTAAATCCAGATATATTTATTTTTTATTTTTTTAATTAAATTTATAACTCCCTCTCGCCTAAATAAATTATGCAAGTAATAAAATATTCTGGTGATAAAGAACCATTCTATCCGAAAAAAATCTTTAAGTCTATTCGACATGCTGGGGGTTCTTCTAGGTTAGCAAAAGAGACGGTCAATCTTGTGAAAAAGAAAATTTATGGAGATATTTCAACAAAAGAAATATTGAAAATTATTCTAAAGAATTTGGAAAAAGAGCCAGGTGTTTCGGAAAAATATGATTTGAAAAGAGCAATAATGAATTTGGGGCCAACGGGTTTTCCATTCGAGAAATATTTTGCAAAAGTCTTGAATCATTATGGTTATGAAACAAAAGTTGGGAGCAAAATAAGGGGAAAAATGATTTTTCATGAAGTAGATATTGTTGCTAAAAAAAATAAAAAATTTATGATAGAATGTAAATATCATAATCAAGCAGGAATAATTACAAGGTTACACCCTGCAATGTATACCTACGCGAGATTCCTTGCACTTAAACAACAAAAATTTGACCAACCATGGTTAGTCACGAACACGAAATGTTCAATAGATGCAAGAAGATATGCCAAGGGAGTAGGACTAAAAATAACTGGTTGGAGTTACCCGGAAAAAGAATCATTACAAAAATTAATTTCAAAGAAAAATCTCTATCCAATAACAATATTAAAAGAGTTAAATAATAGAACAAAAGAAATTTTGTTTGAAAATAATATCATTACTTTGAGGGACATGAATGAAATCAATTTAAAGAAAGCAAGAATTCCAGAAAAACAAATAATTGTGATTTTAAAAGAAGTCAAAGAGATAATTGTCAATTAAACAATTTTCCCACAATCAATATAAAAAATTTTAAAAAAATAAAAATAAAAATTAAACTAAAAAAAGATTTATTCTTTCTTTACTCTAACTGCTTTAAGACCTTTGTCTCCAGTTTCAACATCGTATGTAACTGAATCACCTTCAATCACTTTTGCTTCTCCTAGTTCCGACTGATGTACAAAAACATCCTTTCCGTCTTCGCCTGAAATAAATCCAAACGCTTTAGCATCATTGAAAAATTTTATTGTTCCTTTCATTTTCTTACCTCCATTTACTTATATGGGGATTGATAAAAAGTTCAAATTCATTAAATAAAAATTAATCTACAAAGAATTATGGTTTTTTACTAAGATAGTTAGAAAATAGGGTTATATAAAAGTATGTTTATTTGGTTTTTGGAAATTAATCTTAATCTTTTAAAACAACGATGTTATTCATCGAAAGAGAAAACGGCGTTTTCTCCGTCACCTCTTTCCTTTTGCTTTGTTAAGCATTCGTCTAAATTGCCTCCGTCGGGCGAAAAATAACTTCAAGAGTGATTAATATCGGAATGAATTAATCTTTTAAAACAACGATGTTATTCATTCCTCTACGTTTTCTAAGAATGAATTGTTTTGCTTCAAGTTTATCTAGGAGTCTAGTCATTTTTACTTTTCCAATTTCTAATTTTTCCATTAAATCTTTTTGGAACATGGCGTTGCCTTCTTCTCGAATTAATTTTATTGCTTTTTTTTCATCTTTATCCAAATCAGATAAATCAATTTCTTTTTTCTTTTGTTTTTCTTTTACTTTTTTAATTATTATTTTTTCTTCTGGTTTTGAATAGGTTATGTACAAGCCAACTGCTAGGATGATTGCAACTATTGCCCAACTTAGCCAAAGTTGTGCATTCATTGTTGTGTGCATGGAGCAAGTATCTCCGTGGGTGCAAGTTGCATTAACAATTTCTTTAAGAGAATAATTGAAGATCCAAACTATTATTGCGACTGCAATTCCTATCCCCATGATTAGGCCTCCAACTTTTTTGTTTTCCATATTTTTAGAGCGAAGATTTAGTTTTTATAGGTTGTGGTGTAACTGGTTACTTGTTGTTTTTCATAGAATGTTTTTATAACTTTTTCTTTAACTTATTTCTAGGATCAATCTCTTCATTTATCTTTTTATGTGTTTTGCTCATCTCGATAAATTTTTTAAAATTTTCTTTTTCTTTTTCTGGAATCTTTTTTAATATTTCTTTTTCTTCTTTTTCTGTTAAATTTCCAAAAGTATCTAAGAGAATATTTATTGAATCGTTGAATTTTGTTTTTGTGTATTCGAAGGATATTTTTCCAGCATATTCAATATCTTTATACATTTCTTTAAAGATTTCTTGTAGATAAGATGTTGAAAATACTGATTCCATTATTTTCTGAATTTCTTTTAAAGGAATAGTTATAATTTTTAATTTTGTTAAAGTGTTTTTTGCGATGTCAAATTCTGTTTGGATGAATGAAGACAAGGATCTTGCTAAGGAGCTCCATTTTATTATATACTCTACTTTTTTTCCGTTTCTTTTTTTTGTTAAAATTCCTTTTTTCATTAACTCATCTAATTGTCTAAACATTACTGGAATTGATTTTCCGGTTATCTTTGCTAAATCTGAAGCATAATTAATTCCAGAACCTATTTTTATTAGAATCTGATTTAATGTTTCATTCACCTCTGTTTTCATACCTTTACCAAAAAGGTAAAGTATATAAACTCTATTGTTTACCCTGAGAGTAAAGGTTATTAAAAATGAAAAAAGATTTTGTAAAAAACCAATATGTGAAAGAAGTGGACGATTTATTTTCAAATTTATCTGGGTTTAGTTTTGATAGTTATTTGTCAAATGTTTATGATAAAAAAGTTCCAAATTATTTTAAGAAATATTTGAAGCCTGAGAAAAAGCATGTTGAGAGTTTAGCCTCGGAGTTGAATGGTTATTTTGAGGGAATTCAGAATAATTTGTATGAGAATATTAGAAATAATCCGAGGGGCGCGATGAAAACTAGTTTAGAGAATTTGCTTTTTGGTAATGCTGAAAACAAGGAGGTTTTTTCTACGAAGATTTCTGAGACAGTTGAAGAGTTAAGTTATGCGACGAATGTTTTGGCTGCGGAAGGATATAAAATTTGGAATGTTAAATATAATACTCCTGGAGTTGGAAGAATTGCTAGGGGGAAATTGAAAAAGTTAATTGGGGAAGAGGATTTGCCTGAGTTTGATGAGACTAAGAAAAAAATTGAAAAATTAAAAGAAAGCACATATTTGTTTTTGGATTATGTTGGATTTGATTCTGAGAAAAAGATTAGTGTGGAGGATGTTGGAAATAGATATCAGGAGAGAATGAAATCTTATGGAGATTTTACTGATTCGCGTCGACTTCTTGTTTATGATTTGGATAGTGAGTTGTATGAACCAAAAAATGCAAAACAGAAAAAAGAAATTTTTGATGAAAGTGTGAAGGTCGAATGGATTTCTAATCGAGGTTCAAAGTTAGAAGAGATGACTGAGAGCGAGAGAAATGTTGACTTTGAGAGATTTAATCGTAGAAAAGAAAAGCAGCGTCAGAGAGAATTTATTGGAAGTAATTATAATTCTTGGTGGGAAAAACTTATCGGTTATGTTGGATTAATTTTTAATTTTTAATTTTATTAAATTACTTCAATCGAATTGGAAGTTATCGCCGGATTTATAAATATTTTTTATTTTGAATTGTTATGAATAGGTTGATTTTACTTTTATCTTTGGTAATGGCTGTGGTTTTATGTTTTAATCTAGTTAGTGCCGAAGAGATCAATTTGGGTTTTGGAGATGAAAAACAAGCTACTGGTGAGGGTAAAAGCATAGTTGATAATATTCGTTCTAATTGGATTAATATTCTTGTTATTTTATTATTAATTATTGTTCTGGTTTTATTTTTGTTAAAACAGATGAATTAATTTAATTCCAAAACAACTGGGCTCGCGGTTTTAGTTTAGATATTTATCCCATTTATTTCATAGATGCTATAATGAAATATTTATTGAGTTGATTATGGAAATTAAGTGGACTGAAAGTTGTTTGAAGGATATTGGTAATGAAAAAGAATTTTTGAAAGTAAAAAATGTTTTGGAAAGAAATATATTTAATTTACATATCCGGACTAAACAAATTAATTTAATTCATAAAAATGTTAGGAGATTGAGAATTGTGACAAGAGATTGTTTTTGTTTGTAGGGAGTAATTTGATTTTTGTTATAGTTTATTTGAATAGGAAGGATGCTTACAAAAAAGTTACCATAAGTCATTTGAAAAATCTTGTCAAAAGAATTTTTGAGGAAGGTTTATAACTGGTTAAACCATAGTATAAATATGCAAGATCAAACTATGATTAAGATTGAAAGGAAAACTGTTGAGGTTTTGAAATCTTTGAAGCTAGTTGAGAGAGAATCTTATAATGAAGTTATTCGAAGACTTTTAGAGAATTATTTGGAAGATTCTTTGGAGTTAAATGAAAAATCCAAATTGAAGATTAAGAAAGGTCTTGAAGATGTACGTAAGGGAAATGTTTTAACAAGTAAAGAAGCTCTTACTTATTTTAATAAGAAGTGATTATTTAGCAATTTTTTCCCACAGATATTTGTGGTGTTTTTTGTAATTTTCTGCGATCTTTTTATCTTCTATTAATATTGCGAATGTGTTTTCCCCCCAGGAAAGATTTATTGTTTTGTTTCCATATATTAATATTGCTATGGGATTGCCTGAGAATTCTTTTGGAAGAACTTTTGCTTTAATCATTCTTGTTTCTGGGATTTTGTTTTTTAGTTCGTTTATTATTAAATTGTACCAAATAGATTTTGCTTTTATTCTTCTTTCATTGTATTGTGGCCAGAAATGTGGAAGTTCGTTTACGAGGTAAAATCCTCCCCCGATAATGTAAATGTTTTTATGGTTTAACATATCTTCAAATATTGTTTTCATTCCTTCTTTTCCTCGGAGTATTTCGAATCTTGTTTCTGGTTTTGAAGAGTTGAATATTTTTTCTATTTCTGGAATTTTGTTTTTTAGTTCATTAAGTTCATCTTGTTTGTTTTTAATTTGAGATTTAAGTTTATTTATTGGAGCTGGTTGAAAAGTTCTTTTTCCTTTTTCTGTGGTGTAGGAGATTATTCCTTTTTCTATTAATTTATTTATTATGTCATAGATTCCTCTTCTTTCTAAACCTGTTTTTTCATGTATTTGGTTTATTGAGGATTTTCCGATGTTTAGAATTGCAGAGTAGACTTTGATTTCTCCTTTCGTTAGGTTTAGGCAGGATAGTTCTTTTATCATGTGGATAAGAAAAGAGGAGGCATTATAAGTTTTTTGTTTTTGTGGTGTAGTGGTATGCCAGATTGTTTTATGTAGGGGGGGTTTGTTGGCATTTTAGAATGGCAGAGAATGAAGTTATTAGAAGTGTAAAACATATAGGATCAAGAACGGGATATTTCGAAATAAACAAGGTTAATGAAGGAGGAAAGGAGGAAAAATATAAATTAATAAAGAAATTGTCACCAAAAATTGATCAGGGAGACCTTGCTAAATTTTATGAAAAATCTAAAATAACTGGAAACCCTCTTCCCATCAATTCATATCAATTTGGAGAGATTCTTATAGATGTTTTGAAATCAGATAATGATAATTTAAAGAATTATTTTTTTGGGGTTTTGAAGAAGAATTGGATTATGACTTCAACAAAAATAATTTATAGTTTGAAGGATCTTGAACATTGGAGTGCTTGTTCATTAAAGAAAAAGCTTGATGATAGTATTTTTCAGATTTATTTTAGAAAAAGAGGTAAAGATGAAATAGTTCATAATTATGGAACTTTTGATTCTTTTTCATTTTTAGAAGATCTTTTAGGCAATAATGGCGAAATAAAAGAGTTAAAGAATGAAAATATTTCAAAAAAGTTATTCGGTTCAAATTTTGAAGACTTGAATGAAAAAAGTTTTTACCTTAAAGGATTTAATAAAATTCCCCAGAAAACAGGGTATTATTTTGGTCCAGAATCTGATCGTCCAAAATTTGAATATTCTGCAGATCTCAATGTAAATATTAGTCGTTTTTCTGAAAATAAAATTGATTTTAATATTGCAGAAAAATTTGATTTTTCTGGAAAATCTTTTCTTGTAGAGGGTTTTGGAGGGGGGAAATGAAAAATGAAAATAAGTGAAAAAGATAAAGAATTTATTGAAGAACACTCTATAAAAGATTCAGACTATGATCTTTTTAAAATTGTTAGAGCGGTAGAAGTTCTTCCAGAGAAAAGTTTTGATCTAAGAAAAGTTGTTTCTTTCAAACATACCAAATCATTTCTTGAAAAAAAATTGACTTCTACCGAAAATAGAAGTATTGTTGGGATTTCTCTTAAGGACAATTCAAGGTTTAGAATTCCGAAAAATGTAGATGCAGAAATTTTATTTGGTTCCTCAAATTATCTAAATAACTATTTTAGCTCTCCAAAGACATCAATTAAAAATATTTATTCTATTTCTTCTGATCTGCAATTTTTTTATTCTGGTTTTTTGTATTTGGTTGGTCATGACGTAAATTTAGTTTTGACATTGGAGAAAAAATGAAAATGAAAAATAATAGGTGTCCAATTTCAAATAAAGAATTAGAAACTTCGTTCCTAGATGATTTGAAGAGGGTTCATTATTCAAATAGAGGTAAAAATTTGAAAAATTATCTTGAAAGCAGGGGTAATGAAAAAATAGATTTAAGTAAGACTGAATTTTTCCCGGAAGAAAATACTTTATTAATAAAAGATAAGAAATATTTTAATACTTTTTCTGAAATGTTTGGATTGAAAAAATTTGAAGTAAATGGTTTGTCATATGAAATTTTAGTTCCTGAAACAAATGATTTTGTTGAGGAAAAAATTATAATTAAATATGGTTCTAGAAGAAAATGAAAAATGAAAAATACACCCCATTAGTTGAAGAAATAAAAGACGTTGTTGAGAAATATGGAAATTTTTTGGGTTATGAAGTTTGTGAGAATAAGTTTGGGGGGATCTCGAAACATATGGATTATGATTTTTTTTATGATTTTATGGACAAGAAGATAGAATTAATTAACTCTCAATTAAAGGGATTAAGTGGAGAGACAACGCATGTTTTTTCTTTTGTTCCAAAAAAGGAATCTTTTGAGGATTTAATAATTTCTTCTGGAAGGTTAAGAGAAAATGTTAAGAAAATGTTTATCTCAAAAAAACTTTTGGAAAAACAGACATATTATGGAGATAATCGCCCAACATTAAAACTACCTCATTTTACTTTTGATAACACTTATACTTGGTCTAGGGGATTAGATTCTTTTAATTTTGGATATATTTACAATTCTTTTAAGATTGGAGAGTTGTTGCAGGAGCAAGAAATTTATGTTAAAAGAAAAGATAATTTGAAGACAGAATATTTTGAAAATTTTTCAAAGGACTTTCAAGATTTGGGGGAGAAAAATTTTTCTTTAAATCCAAATGGGAAGAATTTCAAATCAAATTTAAAGTATTCTTTAAAGGGGAGTTTTCTTATTTTGCCCTATTTTAATGAAAAACATTTTGAAAAATTTTGGAAAAAAGATCTAGCTGCAGTTTCTGAAGGATATCTCTCGAACAAAAGAGAGTTTAGTTTAAAGGATATAAAGAAGAATTTTATTTTAGAGAAAGATTTGAAAAAAGTAGAAAGATATCTTAAGGATTATCAAGATTTTCATGGGGCGGTTTTTCCCGGGGAAAATCCTTCTTCCTGGGGAGATCCTCCATTGAGTTTAAAATTTCTTAGGGGAACTATGTCCAAAAATAAAAAGAGAGCACAAGTTTTTAGAGAAAAAGAGGCAAGAGAATCTAGAGAAAGAGAGATAGAAAATTTAGAAAAAAAATTAGTGGAAGAACAAAAGAGATTGGATGGTTTGAAAAAAGGAGGGGCTCTTGAAAAAGGATCTAGAGGGATTTCTGATTCTTCTTTGCATAGTCATGGGCCTATTGGTCCAGGATATTATGTTGGGGGAAGGCGATTTGATAGGGACGGAATGCCCGCGGAGGATTAAAAAAATAAAATGAAAAAAAATAAAATTAATTTTGAAAATTACGAAGATGGAGATTTTTATGGTTGTTCTCACATAAGGATTTGTCCATATATGAATGCTGACGCTAGGGCGAGTGTTAAAGATGAAGATTTTATTTCTTCTGGGTTGAAATGTCTGAATGAATGTATTTTGTATCGAAATATAAAGATTAGTTAAAATATGTTACAAAATAGACATATTTTTAAATTAAGAATGATTAGATATATTATGGTAACCAAATATGATGTTTTTGAAATAGCGTATAATTATGGTGGATTTTTAAATGTGGACAAGATACTTGAAAAGTTAAATAAGTCTAAGGACGAGTATCATAAAGTGTATCATCTTTTGTCTAAGCTTTATTCTGATGGGTTTGTTAAGAAAGATCAGTTAGGTTATTCAATTGTTAAAAATAAAAGAAGTAAAGATCTGTATAAAATAGTTTATTATTGTATTAGAAATAGTATAAATTATAATTTATTTTTTGATAACAATTTTATCAATTTTGTAAAAAGGGGTTTGGCTTTGGGGTCAATTAATCAAAAGAAAATGAAAGTAAATTCTAGAACTTTTTCAAAATATGTTGAAATCCTGGAAAAATATGGGCTTCTTCTCATAATTTCTAAAAAACCCTTTAGTGCAATAATTTTTTATAATGTTTTGATAAATAATCTGCTTGCTTTTTTCGGAATTCAGGAGTTTAATTTAAAAAATAAAAAAGTTAATTATTTTAAAATTATAGAAAATCAGCGCTTATTATTTAAAAAATTAAAGAAAAAAAATGAGCGTGGGTTTTTATCAATTCTAAAAGAGTTTGAAGTGTCATTTATTTATCATAGTCTCTCCTTGGAGGGTAATCGTGCAACGCTTCCTGATACAGTTAAAATTATTGATGAAAAAATTGTTCCTGAGAATTTAAGGTTGGAAGATATTGATGAAGTTAGAAATTATAACTTAGCATTATCTGAGATGTTTAAGGATGTTGAATCTGATGTTTTGATTTCTACCGATCTAATTTTAAAATATCATAGTCTTGCTATGGGACATAAGATTGAATTTGCAGGCAGAATTAGGGATGTTGGTGTTCATATTAAAGGGAATTTAAATTTTAGAGTTGGACATTTTTCTGAGATTAAAAAGAATTTAGATAATTTAATTTATGAATATAATAATTTTATGTTAGAGAAAAAGAAAACTGTTAAAGAAATTATTGAGTTTGCTGCTTTTTTTCATAATGAATTTCAATTTATTCATCCTTTTGTTGATGGGAATAGTAGAACTACAAGATTACTTTTGTTTCATTTGTTGAATTCTTTAGATACGCCGGTTTTAGATATTCCTTTGGGACTTTTGGATGAGTATTTAAATTCAACTAAGGGTGCAAAGAAAAGGAGTGATGCTGAATTGTCTTTAGCTCTGCAGAGATTGGTCTTGTTTAATTTGAAGAAGATTAATGATAGATTATAAATTGTATCTATTTTGTATTGAAATATAAAGATTAGTTGTAAATTAGTACATAATAGGGCTATTTAATCAATTTCCAAAACAACGGGGCAATGATCTGATCCATGGATTTCTGTCAAAATATCTGCGGAATTCATTCTGTGTTTTATTTCTTCGGGCACGCAAAAGTAATCTATTCGCCAACCGACGTTTCTTTCTCGTGATTTGAACATGTATGCCCACCAGGAATATTTTATTTCTTCTGGGTTGAAATGTCTGAATGAATGTATTTTGTATCGAAATATAAAGATTAGTTAAAATATGTTACAAAATAGACATATTTTTAAATTAAGAATGATTAGATATATTATGGTAACCAAATATGATGTTTTTGAAATAGCGTATAATTATGGTGGATTTTTAAATGTGGACAAGATACTTGAAAAGTTAAATAAGTCTAAGGACGAGTATCATAAAGTGTATCATCTTTTGTCTAAGCTTTATTCTGATGGGTTTGTTAAGAAAGATCAGTTAGGTTATTCAATTGTTAAAAATAAAAGAAGTAAAGATCTGTATAAAATAGTTTATTATTGTATTAGAAATAGTATAAATTATAATTTATTTTTTGATAACAATTTTATCAATTTTGTAAAAAGGGGTTTGGCTTTGGGGTCAATTAATCAAAAGAAAATGAAAGTAAATTCTAGAACTTTTTCAAAATATGTTGAAATCCTGGAAAAATATGGGCTTCTTCTCATAATTTCTAAAAAACCCTTTAGTGCAATAATTTTTTATAATGTTTTGATAAATAATCTGCTTGCTTTTTTCGGAATTCAGGAGTTTAATTTAAAAAATAAAAAAGTTAATTATTTTAAAATTATAGAAAATCAGCGCTTATTATTTAAAAAATTAAAGAAAAAAAATGAGCGTGGGTTTTTATCAATTCTAAAAGAGTTTGAAGTGTCATTTATTTATCATAGTCTCTCCTTGGAGGGTAATCGTGCAACGCTTCCTGATACAGTTAAAATTATTGATGAAAAAATTGTTCCTGAGAATTTAAGGTTGGAAGATATTGATGAAGTTAGAAATTATAACTTAGCATTATCTGAGATGTTTAAGGATGTTGAATCTGATGTTTTGATTTCTACCGATCTAATTTTAAAATATCATAGTCTTGCTATGGGACATAAGATTGAATTTGCAGGCAGAATTAGGGATGTTGGTGTTCATATTAAAGGGAATTTAAATTTTAGAGTTGGACATTTTTCTGAGATTAAAAAGAATTTAGATAATTTAATTTATGAATATAATAATTTTATGTTAGAGAAAAAGAAAACTGTTAAAGAAATTATTGAGTTTGCTGCTTTTTTTCATAATGAATTTCAATTTATTCATCCTTTTGTTGATGGGAATAGTAGAACTACAAGATTACTTTTGTTTCATTTGTTGAATTCTTTAGATACGCCGGTTTTAGATATTCCTTTGGGACTTTTGGATGAGTATTTAAATTCAACTAAGGGTGCAAAGAAAAGGAGTGATGCTGAATTGTCTTTAGCTCTGCAGAGATTGGTCTTGTTTAATTTGAAGAAGATTAATGATAGATTATAAATTGTATCTATTTTGTATTGAAATATAAAGATTAGTTGTAAATTAGTACATAATAGGGCTATTTAATCAATTTCCAAAACAACGGGGCAATGATCTGATCCATGGATTTCTGTCAAAATATCTGCGGAATTCATTCTGTGTTTTATTTCTTCGGGCACGCAAAAGTAATCTATTCGCCAACCGACGTTTCTTTCTCGTGATTTGAACATGTATGCCCACCAGGAATATTTTATTTCTTCTGGGTTGAAATGTCTGAATGAGTCAATGTAGCCTGCATCTATTATGTTATTAAATCCTTCTCTTTCTTTATTTGTGAATCCGCAATTACCTGGTTTTGTTAGGGTTGTTTTATTTGATTGGGGATTTGCTAAATCAATTTCAGTGTGTGCGACGTTTAAATCTCCGCAGAAGACAGTTGGTTTTGGTAATTCGTTTACATAGTTTAGAAAATCTTTGTCCCATTCTTGGTGACGGAAATCTAATCTTTCAAGTTCTCTTTTTGAGTTTGGAGTGTAAACAGTCACGAGAAAATAATCGTCGAATTCTAAAGTTATTACTCTTCCCTCTTCGTCTAATAATCCTATTCCGTATTTTACAGAGAGTGGTTTTATTTTTGAGAAGACTGCGACGCCTGAATATCCTTTACGTTCTGCTGAGTTCCAGAAATGATGTTCGTAGTCTTTTAGTTGAATGTCGACTTGTTCCGGGTGGGCTTTTATTTCTTGAAGGCAGATTATGTCTGGATCGTGTTTGGAGATTGAGGCGAGGAAACCTTTGTTTAGGCAAGCACGAATTCCGTTAACGTTCCATGATAAGAGTTTCATGTTAGGGAAAAGTTGTGGGGGTTTAAAGGTTTTGGGGAGGGGTTTATGGATTAAATTATTGGTTGTTTTAGGATTAAGGCAGAGTTAAATTATTCGTTCGCGCTGCGTGCATGGATTGTTTGAGGTTAATATATAAAATAAAATAGAGGGGGAGAGGAGGAAATTAAAATAAAATTATCTGGGGGAAGTTTTGGGTTAGGTGGTTGAGATTGTATGGATTGTTCGGGGATAAGAAAAGGCAATTGAAATTTAAATTATTTTTATAATAAGGATTTCTTTTTTTTCCAGAATCCAATTTTTTTGATTAACCAGATTGAGGCTCCGATGCAAATTAGGCCTAAGGAGAATCCTGCGAGAACATCCGTGAACCAATGAACGTTCAAGTAAAGTCTGCTGAATCCGATCAAGATCATTAATAAAATATTTGCAATTATGAATAGGTATCTTATGGTTTTGTTTTTTATTTTGTTTTTGAAGAGATAAATTAGCATTCCGAAAAATGCAACTGCGAGTGTTGCGTGTCCGCTTGGAAAACTAAAACCTGTTTTTTCTATGAGCATCTGAATTGGTCGGGGTCTTTGAATTATGTATTTTAATATTTGTGAAAGGATTACCGCTGAACCCATTGTTAAGATGAATGTTTCAGTTTTTAGATATGGTTTTTTGTATAGGAGGAAAATTAAGAGAATTACTGAAAGAAGGGCAATTACATATTTGTCTCCGAGGTTTGTAATGAGTAACATAATTTTTGTTAGAAAAGGAGTTTGTAGGGAAATGATTTTGGTTGAGATTAATTGATCTAACATATTATTGTGAGTAGAGGGGAGTTTAAAGGATTTTTGGGGCGATTGGCATGTTAAGTTATTTGTTGTTTTGGGATTAAGGCAGAGTTAAGTTATTCATCGCATTGCGGGACATGAATTGTTTGAGGTTTTTTATGTAGGGGGTATGTTAAGTTATTTGTTGTCTTTTGTATTTGAGGGGAGTTGAGTAAAGTTTAAGAGTTTACTTCAATTATTCTTGAAGTTATGAGCAGATATAAAAAGGTTTTTTTCCTGGTTGAATCAAGATGAAAAAAATATTCACGGTTTTTATTTTTGCAGTTCTTATTTTTTCTAGCTTTGCATTTGTTATGGCTGAAGGGGAAGATGAATTTTGCGGCCCCTCATTAGAAGGATATTGTGAAGTTGATTCTGATTGTGGGACTGGTGGATGTACAAGCCAAGTTTGTGGAAATCTGGAAGAAATTGAAGATATTGTAACATCTTGTGTGGCTCTTGAATGTTATAGTGCTGTCTTGTATGAAGTTTCATGTGGGTGTGTTAATAATAAATGTTTGTGGGCTGGAGAAAATGATGACGAGATTGAATTAATTGCTCAAGGTTTTGAGATAATAGAAAAAGAAAATTTATATAGAATACTTTTAGAATACGGGGAATTTGGTTTGTCTGATGAAGATGTTTATTGGACTGAGTTTTATATTACACAAGAAAAGAATCCTAGTTTAGAAGATTTTTCTTTAACATCTGGTGTTTCTCGGAATAGTTTGCTCTCGAATGGTTTAAATTTGATGAAGGATGAAGTTTCTCCGGAGTTAGAAGTTTTTATTTTGAAAGCTGTAATGGATGTCAATTCAGAATTAGATGAATTGAATACTGAGAATAATTATGTTCTGCAATCTTTTGAGATTATTTGGGAAAATGGAGAAATGGTTGATGTTGTAATGGTTGATGGGCAGTTTTCTTGTGAGATTTATTGGGAAGGTTATGTTTTTGATGAATTGAGTGGAGATTGCGAATTAAAGAGTGCAAGTGGATGTAGTAATCCGTTTGAATTTGAAACAGAAGATGAATGTTTTGGATTGAGTGTTCCTAGTTCTTGTGAGGATGGATGTTTTTACAAAGAAAGTTGTGTTCCTTTTGGATATCGAGCTAAAGGAATGTATTGTGAAATAGATAATGAGATGGTTGATCAATTTGAAGCTGAAGCTGTTTGTGATAATAATTTTGAATGTTCTTCTAATTTGTGTATAGACAGTCAATGTGTTAGTGAGGGTGCTTGGAAGAAATTTCTTTCTTGGTTTGGTAGGATTTTTGGGTAATTAGTTATTAGATATTAAGGCAGAGTTAAGTTATTCATCGCATTGCGGGATATGAATTGTTTGAGGTTTTTTAGGGGGGAGAAAAATTTTATAAAGTCATGATATTTTGATTTGGTTATGGCAGAAGAGAAAGCATTGACTAAGACACAGATTAGAACTAATGAGCGAAAAGCTAAAGTTAAGGCGATGATTCTCGAAAAGAAAAGTATTGAAGAGATTGCTGCGGGAATTGAGTTGACTGCGAATACTGTTGTTAATTATATTGGTAGGTTGCTTGTGGATGATCCTAGTTTAGATGTTGGATATATTAAAGAAAGTGTTGAAGGATACAATGATATTGTGAAGGCTTTTGAGAAACATGGGACTGAAAAGATTGGGCCGATTTATTCTGAGTTTGGTGGGAATGTTGAATATTCTGATATTACGCTGGTTAAGGTTTTGATGTTGAACAAATAGGTTTAAGAATTTGTTTTTCTTTAGTTTTATATGAAAAAAGGGAGAGGGAGATTTAATTTGCTTTTTTTTGGAGGCATAGCAATAATTCTTGTGGTGGCAATAATAGTTTTATTTGTAAAGGGACAAGAATTTGGTTTTTTAAAAGAGGGAGTTCCTTCGGATGATAATAATTCTTTTGATGAAGAAACAATTATTTCTCCTGAAGTTTCTGAAGAATTCTGTGGAATTTCAACTGAGTTTTATTGTGATGTTGATGAGGATTGTATGATTGCAGGTTGCACCAGTCAAGTTTGTCAAGGAGTTGTTGAAGATGCCGGGGCTACAATTTGTGATGCTCGAGAGTGCTATGATTCTGCGAGGTATGGGGTTTATTGTCAATGTGTTGAGAATAAATGTGGTTGGAATTGATTTTAGTATTTATGAGATTTAATTATTCTTTTGTTCTGCGGGAGACATTTGGTACTTGAGATTTTTTAGCGATTAAAATTATAAAGATTGTTTTCTTTTTGAGGAGATGGTTAGAGAACATAGTGTTGATAGTAAGATAAAAATTTCAAAATTTATGAGGAAAATAAAAGCCTATAGATATGAGAATATTGAGGCTACAGCACATACATTTTTTAGACTCAGTGAAAAACAAAGAAAAATTTATACTGAAAAAGAATTAAAAGATATAATTTTTGATTCAAAACCTTCAGAAGTTGCAATTCAGAATAATAAAAATTATGCAGTCATATATATTCATCAGAATGGAAAATATTTAAAAATATTGTTGGATTTAACTCCTAATAAAGTTTATATAGTTACATTTTATTTCTTAAATAAGAAACAGGAAAAAGATTTTAAAAAATGAATAGAATTTTAAATAAAGTCGGGGAATACGATTATGATTATAAGAATGATATTTTTTTATTCAAAGTTAAGAATAGAGAATACTCGCATTCAATAGAATTACAAAATTTTGTTATCGATTTTGATGAGGAATCTTTTATTGTGGGACTTCAGATATTTAATGCATCTACAATTTTTAATATACCAAAAAGTAAATTAAAACAAATTAAAAATTTTAAATTGCAATCAAAAATTAATAATGGTACTATTCAGATGAATTTAATGTTTAATATGCAAATTAGAAATCAATTAGTACAATATCAACCAATAATTTTTGAGAAAATTGGAGAAGATACACCAAATTCTGAAATTATTTGTACAGCTTAATTTTATTTGAAAGATTGACTTTCAATTAATTATTTATAGTTTAGAATAGTTCAATATGTATGAAGAATAATTTATTTTTGTTGAGTTGGAAGAAAACTTGGATTGCTGTGGTGGTTGGTTTTGGAGGGATAGTGCTTCATAATTTGTTTTATGCTTTGTTTAAGTTTGAAGAAGGTGTTTTTTTCTTTGTGCCTTTTTTGGTTATTCTCTATTTGATTGTTTCTGGGGTTTATAGTTTGGTTAGGTGGAAGAAGCGGTAAAAATATAAGTGATGTTGTTTGTGAATGGTTATGGGAATAAAAGATTTAAATGAATTATTGAAGAATATTAATCCGGAAGTTGTTGGGGATGATTTTGTTTTTTGTACGATTGGGCTCTGGGACAGAATTAAATTATCTTCTTGCACTTCTTAAAAACCTCTAGAAT
>CAZFLO010000007.1:8214-24109 GCA_964519005.1 Candidatus Woesearchaeota archaeon | reverse complement strand
CAAGTTCTGGTTCATGAGTAACGATAATAATTGTCTTTCCTTGACTATTCAACTTTTCTAAAAATTCCATAACAATTTTTCCAGTCTTAGTATCCAAATTTCCCGTCGGCTCATCAGCTAAAATAACTTCTGGATCATTTGCAAGACTTCGAGCAATTGCAACTCTTTGTCTTTGCCCTCCACTAAGCTCATTAGGATAATGATCAGCCCGATCCCCAAGTTCAACTAAACTCAACAAATCTTCAGCAATTTTTTCCCTCTCAAAAATATCAACTCCCTGAAACATCATCGGAATCATAACATTTTCCTTCGCTGTCAGATTAGGAATTAAATTGAAAGACTGAAAAATAAAACCAATTTTCTTTCCCCGAATCTGAGCCAAATCCGATTCACTAAGTAAAGAAATATCTTCCCCATCCAAAAAAATATGTCCCCGAGTCGGAACATCCAAACTTCCGACCAAATTCATCGCAGTAGATTTCCCAGAACCCGAAGGTCCCATGATCGCAACAAACTCGCCCTTTTCAACTTTTATAGAAATCCCATCAACAGCTTTAACAATATTTTCCCCCATATAATAATGCTTGAAAACATTTCTTAATTCAATTACAACACTTTCACTCTTCTTTGTCATAACAGAAATAAGAAGAAAGCGTATTTAAATTTGTTGGGAAACCCAGAGAATAAATCTCTCTTATAAAACATCTTTTAGTAATCTTTTTATATCTCTTCTGCTTTTAATTTCAATAAATTTACATTTATGCTTATCAGCAAGTTCTTTATGTTGTTTACGACTCTTAGGATGATCTCTTGTTCTGTACTTCATCACATGCTTTATTATTTTTATTGTGCCCTTAATGTTTTTCCTTTTTTCCTTTTCATATCCTTGGAATCTACCAATTACAGATCTTTTTACAAGATTTTTTATTAAAAGAGAATGATTCAAATTCAACATAATAACTAAATCGGTTTTCTTAAAAGCAGGTTCTATCCACCCACCAAATACTCCCTCAATAATCCAAGACTTCTTTTTTATTAATTCATTTAATTTTTTTAATCTCATTTCATGAGTTCTCTTTTTATCGTATCTTCTACTCCAAACAACATTATCTAAATCATAATGTTTTATACCTAACTTCTCAGAAATCTTTCTTGCAAGGGTTGACTTTCCTGAACCTTCTGGACCAACGATATAGATCTTATTTAATTTCATTTAGAAACTAATTCTCCCAAATTAAAATCCAAACAAATTTTTTTAATCTCTTTTTTTAATATCCTCATAACAAAATAACAACTTAATCTTTTTTAATAATTTCCAAAATAAAAACTATCGTTTCCCAATAAACTTTTTAAAACCAAAAAATAATAAAATTCAAAATTTTCTTTTTATTCTTTCTTCATCCAAAAAATTAGTCATTTCCACTAAATTCTCAATAATTTTGCAATAATGAGGAAATTCATGCCCCAAAGAAACACCTTTGTCATAAATATCTTTTCCCAAAATATATTTATCTATCGGTCTTAAACAAGACAGATCCCCCAATTCAATAAAATAATCGGTCTTCATTTTCGAATACTTTTCAAACAATTCCCTATGCTTTTCATTCCTAAATGTTTTAGTCATAACAAAATAATAACTTAATCTTTTTTAATAATTATTATACTCCAACTCCAAATATAATTTTGATTTATTTTTAAGGAAAAATCTAAAATTTCATTTTGAAGCATACTTTCGTATGTGAAAAATTAAATATTTGTATTTTAACCAAAAAGAAACAAAATTACCGATTAGAAATAAATTCTCTCAACAACTTAACAACTTCTTCCTTCTTGTAGGGCAAGAAATTCAAAGCTCCTGCATTTTTATGCCCGCCACCTTCAACAAAAGCCCCCGGACATTCTTTTTCAATATATTTTTTCAATTCATGAACCGAAAAATTAGCATCATTAGTTGCTCGCATAGTAATTGCAGTCCTCATAATTCCAGCCGTCACAACTGCAGTTTCTCCAGATTGTTTCTGATAATCATCATGAACCATCCCAGTTGCACGTCCAGGTTTAGGAAAAAATCCAAAGCCAGGAAAAGTATCCTCAATTTCAATAGATTGCAAAACAATTTTTCCTAATTTTTCTTGTCTAGCATTACTAACTCCAATAGCCAAACCTTTAGCATCCAACTTATTAATATGTGGTGCCATTAATGAAACCAATTTCTTTTGTTGTTCCCGAGGCTCACCAAACAATACTTCAATATATTCTCTAACTTCCATAAACCTTACCTTAGCCGAAACATAATCAATAACCGTAGAAATATTACTCAACAATTCTTTTGTATATCCTTCTTCTTTAGCAATATCCAAATATTTTTCCATCGTCTTAGGAGCAGCCAAATCTATTCGATCTGCGTATCCACTCATTGCAGCAATTTGTGTAACATTCTCAACATCTGGATTAATGAAACGTGCAAGTTCAACACAAAGCATTCCAGCAGAAATTTCCGCACCACTTTCTCCAACCAAAAACGGATTAATATGAGTTAAAACTTCAGCCGAAATAACATCTTTGTCAAATCCATGATGGTCCACGACAATAAAATCCGAACCATGAATCTTCCCTTGTTTAATTGCCATCAAATCCTCTTCACTAGATCCATTGTCAGCAATAATAATCAAAGGCATTTTATTTGAAAACTTAGCAACATTCCTCAAAGAATTCGCAGTGTCTCGAATAGAATCGTCAATTTCATAAAATGGAGCTTGACAAGGCGCTCTTAAAAAATATTCCCATGGAGCTTTCAAAGCTGAATGTTGTTTTACAATCAAAGGCAAAATTGCCCTTTCCAAAGCAAACCCAGAAGAATAACCATCGCAATCATTATGATGCCTTACGATAATAGGCCTATCTTGAATAATAGCTAAACGAATTTGAGTCGCAGCTTCAACAAATCTTTCTTTCAACTTTTTCAAAATTTCAGTCCCAACCAAAAATTCCGGCGGTTCAATCTTCGCACGCTCAAACTCAATTTTCTTCATTTGTTTCAAAAAATATGCATGTTCATCTTCATTAACTTTCTTAATTCGAATAATCTCTCCTTCAATCTCTCCTTGAAATTCTCCTATATTAACAGTTGATTTCACAACATCTCCTTCTTCAATTTCCGGATAAGCTCTTTCTCCAGGACCAATAAATCCCTTCAAAGAAAAACTCCCAGTTCCATCACTAACTACAAATACTGTGGGCCCGCCCGTTTGAACAATTCGATTAACTCTTGCAGTCACAGAAACTTTTTTACAATTTATATCAATAGCTTCAATTTTTAATTCAGACACTTCAATTTTATTCATCGGTTTTTTAAAATTCTTAAATGAGCCCTTATTTCCTTTCTTATTCATTTTCTTACATTCTATTTCACATATTATCCATTAAAAAGCTTTCTATTAACTGTTAGATAATATGAAATAAATTTCATACATCCATATAAAAAACTTTATAACTAAAAATCTACTTAAAAAAAGATGGAGGTGTTTTCAGGAATAGTATTACTTCTTTCGGGAATTGGTGCTGGATTAATAACTGGGCTAATTGGAGCTTCTGCTGCAACGTTCATGGCCGGGATTTTAGTTACCGTATTAGGATATGGAGCTTATCTAGCAATTGGAGTTTCATTAGTTACAGATGTTTTCGCTTCCCTCGTTTCTGCTCACCTATATAGAAAAGCAAAAAATATTGACATTAAAAGAGCATTCACAATAGGGGGTTTCGCAGTAATATTTGCATTCATTGGGAGTCTTGTCGCAAGACTAATCCCAGATTTAGCATTAGGAGATGGATTGGGAATTTTCATATTAGTAACTGGAATAAGTTTTCTAGGAAATCCCACCCAAATCAAAAAAACAAAATTAGTAGCTTATTTTGAAAACAAAAAAATCTTCGGTTCAATTCTAATAGGAACTGTCCTAGGATTTTTTAGCGGAGTTTTCGGAGCTGGAGGGGGAATAGGAATTTTAGTTGCACTTGTTTTTATGCTAGGATTCCCAATAAAAAAAGCTGTCGGAACTGCAATATTAATAATGGCATTCATTTCACTTTCAGGAGGAATAGGTCATTTCATAGGAAAAAGCTTTCCATTAGCTGTAATTGCCATAACTTCAATAGGAGGAATAATTGGAGCAATTCTTTCCTCTAAATTTGTAAATAAAATTTCTGAAGAAAAAATGTTCAAAATATCCGGAGTAATTTTAATCATAATTTCTCTAGTAGTAATATTCAAAAAATTCTTCCACTTGCCGGGAATCCTTCTTTAGAAATATTCTTTTTTCCTAAAGAAAACTTTATAAACCAAATTTTATAACATAACGTATGGCATTCAAGATAAACATCTCGGAAAAATCAGGGAAAACATTCAAATTAGAGGTAGAAGCCGAAGGATTAATTGACAAAGAATTAGAACAAGTAATTGACGGTAAAGAAATTTCTGAAGACTTAGAAGGATATGAATTTAAAATCACAGGAACTAGCGATAAATCTGGATTCACTTCATTAAAATCAGTTCCAGGAATTGGATTAAAAAAAGTTTTGTTAAGTTATGAAAAAGGAATGCATAAAAAACCAAAAAAAGAAGGAAAAATAGAATATTCAAATTCGAATCCAAAAGGATTAAGATTAAGAAAAACTGTACGTGGAAGAGTAATTTCTGATGCAATTACACAAATTAATTTAATTGTTGTAAAACAAGGTAAAAAATCTCTCGAAGAAATTTTCAATCCTAAGACAGAAGAAGCTCCTGTTGAAGAGAAAAAAGAATAGTGTTACAACTTCTGGGTAACAACAAATAAAAAGACTTATAAAGTTTAATTGCCTTTCAATTCTATGAAAAACATTGGAATAGTAGTAATAGATTTACAACAAAAATTCGAAAAATGTATGGATAATAAGGAAGAATTGGTAGATAATCACAGAACTCTTTTTACATTTGCAAAACAGAACGAAATACCCATCTATTTATTAGAATGTATTGGCCAAGGGGAAACAATATCAGAAATAACTGCTCCAATAACTGGATATAAAAGGGTAGAGAAAATAAAAAAATATAATAATAATGCATTCATAGCAAAAAAAAGATTTGGTGAATTTGATTTAAATTCAGATATAGAAAGTCCAACTATAATTCAAGGAGATTCGCATTTAGATACAACATTAAAAGAAGATGGAATTGAATCATTAATTATAACTGGATTAAACAAACATTCTTGTGTCCAATACACAACTCAAGAAGCAATTAATCGAGGATATGAAATTTTTACTGCAGAAGATTTAATGAATCAAAGAAAAATTGGAACTCCTTATTATAAAAATAATACTCATTCATTCAAGAAAACACGCGAATTGGTAAAACATCTAAAAAGTGAATAAAGTAAAATCACCAAAAGAAACCTTTTTTAACTAAGTTTTTCATAATTCTCTATGACAAATCTTCCAGAATTAAACGTTGGGGTCGTTGGACATATTGACCACGGAAAAACCACGCTACTTTCACAACTCACTGGAAAGTTTGCTGACACACATTCTGAAGAACTCAAAAGAGGAATCACAATAAAATTGGGCTACGCAGAACTAATCATCTCTAAAGACAAAAACGAATACACTCATGAAAAAAGAGGAACCCCTCAAAGATACATCTCATTCATTGATGCTCCAGGACACGAAATGCTAATGGTTACAATGCTTTCCGGAGCAGCAATCATAGATTCAGCAATTTTAGTTATTGCTGCAAACGAAGGAATCAAACCCCAAACACGAGAACATTTCATGGCACTTCAAGCAAAAGGAATAAAAAACATCATTATTGTTCAAAATAAAATTGATTTAGTAACAAAAGAAGAAGCATTAAAAAATTACAAAATAATTAAAGAATTTGTAAAAGGAACAATAGCAGAAAACGCACCAATAATTCCAATTTCAGCTCAACAAAAAATAAACATAGATAAATTATTAGAAGCATTAACTGAATTACCTATCCCAAAAAGAGATATTGGCAAAAATCCAATTTTCTTAATTGCAAGAAGTTTTGATATAAACAAACCTGGAACAAAAATAAAAAATTTACATGGAGGAGTTCTAGGAGGAATTCTAAAACAAGGAAAATTAAAAGTAGGGGATGAAATTGAAATAAAACCTGGACTTTCAGTAAAGAAAAACAATAAATATCATTATGAACCTTTAACTACAAAAATATTATCTTTGCACAAAGGAACAGAATCCGTGAAAGAAATATTGCCCGGAGCATCCATTTCAATTGAAACCGAATTAGATCCATTTTTAACAAAAACAGATTCACTCACCGGTTCAATTATTTCTCTCGAAGGAAAACTTCCAGAAATTACTCATTCAGTTAAAATAAAAACAAATCTCTTCAAAGAAATCTTGGGAGAAGAAGGCCACAAAAAAACTGAAGAATTGAAAACTAAAGAAATGTTAATGCTTTCTGTAAACACAACAATCACTGTTGGAACAGTTGAAAAAATCTCCGGGGATGAAGTTGAAATGAGTTTGAACATTCCAATCATTGCTCTAAAAGAAGACAATGTTGGAATCGCAAGAAACGTAAACGGGCACTGGAGATTGATCGGTTTTGGTGAAATAGTCGAATAATCATAATAATTCTTAAAAAGAGAAAAATAAATTTAAAACTAATGATTTTTGAAGAATATGAACCTTACTCTAAAGAAAAAAATGGAGAAATTATTGATTACTTAATTGAAAGAGAAAGAGGTGGAGCAAGTAATCTCTTTTTCGATTACAAAGACTATTTTTTATTAAAAGAAAAAAACCTCTTATATCCAAATACTACTTGTATAAGAATTAGTAACAACATAATTCCCGACATAAGCTATCTAGTTAATTTGGAATATTTATTAGAAAGTTTTGGAAAGGAAAATCACAATATGAGTTGCATCGAAGATAAAAAGGGCATTTACAATCCAAAAGAAATTTTGAAAAATCGTAATTGGTCAGTTTCCGGATTAAACTATAAAAATCTCCTGAAAACAAAATAACCCAACAAACTTTATAACCTCCTTTCTTTTTTACATAAACATGGCAGTATACTCACATTCTAGAATTTCATCGTACGAACAATGTAAATATCGTTACAAACTTCGTTACATTGACAAAGTAAAATCTCCAGTAGAAAAATCAATTGAAGCGCATCTTGGAACATGCGTCCACGACACATTAGAATGGTTGTACAAAGAAATTTTAGAAAAAAGACTCCCAGAAATGGACGAAGTTTTACAAAGATATGCTGCTCAATGGAACAGAGATTACAAATCACATTTCCTAATTGTAAAAAAACAATTTTGTGCCGAAGATTACAAAAACAAAGGAGTAAAATTCATAATTGATTATTTTGTTAAACACACCCCTTTCATCGATGGAACAATTTCAATGGAAGAAAAAGTTTGGGTTAACTTAGGAGAAGAATTCCCCCACAAAGTTATTGGATTTATTGATAGACTTGTTTACAACAAGGAAAAAAACGAATATGAAATCCACGATTATAAAACAGCAAATTCCCTGCCAACACAAAAGAAATTTGACCAAGATAGACAATTAGCATTATATGCAATAGCAATAAAAGAAAAATACGGGAGAGAAAAATCAATTCTTTTAACCTGGCATTATTTGAACCACAATAAACAAATTTTTTCAAGAAGAACAGACGAACAATTTGAAAAATTAAAAGAAGATATAAAACAAAAAATATTAGAAATTGAAGAAAACCAAGAATTTCCTTGCACAAAAAGCATTCTTTGTGATTGGTGTGAATATAAAATGTATTGTAAAGGTCATGGAAACCAGTTACCAGAACAATATAGACAAAAACAAACTTCCATAACAGAACACACTGAAGAAAAAAAAGAAATTCAAACTAATCCAATTACAGAAAAAATAAAGATTGATACAACTAATTTTCCAACAGCAAGTAAATATATTAAATAATCAAGAATAACTTTTTTCTATATCAAACTTTTTTCTAAAAATTACATCCTCCGTAACATTAATTGGTTTTGCTTGTCCTTTCTTAGCCAAAATTTCCGAATCTATTTTATCATAGGATCCTTTTTTCACAAGAGACAAAATGGGAGAATCCATTCGACCAAATTCATTCCTAGTTTCAGAATAAGTCAACATATATTTTTGCCAATTGGAATCAATCTCCTTCAATAATTCTTTCCAAACACCTTCCCTAAATTTCCCTAGAATTTCAAGTAAAATTTCATATCTTGGCTTTTTATTTTTCATAATAAACGGAACAACAGTAAAAGATCTAAATTTAATTTTGAATTTATTTAATCCATCCTTAACCCCTCGAACAATTTCTCCTTCTGGAGCATGTTCCTCAGTAACATTCAAAAATTTATCTCTCTCTGCAAATTTAACAACGGGCAATTTACCTAAAAAATCAACCACCTTCACAACATCTTTAATATCATAACGATAAAGCCCTTCTTGCGTCGTCATAATAACTTTGTATTTTTTCCCTTTTTTTATTTTATCGAGAGTTATGGGTTCTAAAAAAGAATCCCCTTTCTTTTCACAAAATTCAAAAAAAGTTTCATTTGCAGGAATCACTCCTTCGCCATCAACATCTATAATTCCCAAACTTATTCTCCCTTCACTTGCAAAAATACCATTGTCTTTAACAACCATATCAAATTTACCCAACTTTTCTTTAACAGCCTCTAAATAAATTTTGTTTGAATTTGTTTTCAATGAATTAATCAACCATAAATTAGGCCAAATATTTATTGGTTTAAAGTTTTCTAAATTTTCTAAATATTTTGCTCTCTTTTTATTTTTCTTCTTAATTTTTTTAATTAACATCTCCTTATTATTTTTTAAAAAATCAAAAAATAAAATTCCTTGAACGGCAGAAGCAAAACCAATATGAGTAATATTTTTTTCCATCAAAGCGAGCAATGCAATTTTCTTCATTTTTTTATCAAAATTTCTAATATTCAAAGTATCCGAATCAACAACTAATTTATTTTTTGTAACAGGGCTAGTATTTCTCACTAAATGACCAGTTATATTTCCATAAGGAATCCTTCCACGAGTATAACCTATAAAATCTCCTGCAGCAAAATATAATGTTTTCCCTTTCATCATTTTTGTCCCTCCCTTAGACATCATCCATAAAAAAAATTCTCCCCTATAGAAATCCATTCTCTTAGAGGTAATTGGAATAAATTTAGGCTCACTGGTGGTCCCTGAAGAAACAGCAAAAAAGATAACCTTTTCCTTTACCAAAATATTTTTTTTACCATTTTTCATTTTTTTTATTTCATTTAACAAATCATCATAATCAACAACAGGAACATTTTTTTTAAAATCTTCAACAGACTTTATTTTATTAAAATTAAATTTCTTCCCATATTCGGTATATCTATTAGATTTCAAAATCTTAAACAATATTTTTTCTTGTATTCGCATAGGATTTAACATTGCAGCTGCAAACTCCAAAGCAAATTTTGTAGGTCTAAAAATTCTCTTAATAAACATCTAATAAAAATGAAAATTATCTTTATATTATTTATGAAAAGGTTTAAATATTCATATGAATATCGATTCATATGAAATGCAACGCTTACCATGTTTTTTTCAAAAACTTAGCCAATCCATTAAAAACTCAAATCATTCAAGCTCTAAATGAAAAATCACTTTCAGTAACAGAGTTAATGGAAAAAACCAACATTGAACAATCTAAACTTTCACACGCACTTACAAGTTTAAAATCTTGTAAAATAGTAGATTCCAAACAAAAAGGCAAACAAAGAATTTATTCATTAAATAAAAAAACAATTGTTCCAATTCTAAAAATAATTGACAAACATAGAAAAACTATGTGTCCAGGCTGTAATAGAAAATGAAAATCTATCTAGACAACGCAGCAACCACTAAAGTCGACGATAAAGTTCTGAAAGCTATGCTCCCATATTTCAAAGAAAATTACGGAAATGCTTCCTCACTCCACATGGAAGGAACAGAAGCAAAAACAGCTTTAGAAAAATCAAGAAAAATAATTGCTAAATCTCTAAATGCAAACACAAAAGAAATATATTTCACATCGGGAGGAACTGAATCAAATAACTGGGCACTCAAAGGTTTATTCTGGGAAAATTTTCCAAAAAAAAATCACATCATCACAACAAAAATTGAACATGATTGCGTAATTAATACTTGTAAATGGTTAGAAAAACAAGGAGCAGAAATAACATATTTGGATGTTGACAAAGAAGGATTCATCAACTTAGAAAAACTAAAAAATTCTGTCACAAACAAAACATTCCTAGTTTCAATTATTCATGGAAACAATGAAATTGGAACAATACAAAATTTGGAAGAGATTGGAAAAATAACAAAAGAAAAAAATATTTTATTCCATACAGATGCTTGTCAAAGTTATACAAAAATTCCAATTGATATGAAAAAAATGAATTTGAATTTAATCACAATTAACTCCCATAAAATTCACGGACCAAAAGGAGTTGGAGCATTATTCATTAAAGATAAAACAAAAATTCAACCATTAATGCACGGGGGAGGCCATGAAAAAAAACAAAGAAGTGGAACAGAAAATATTCCAGGCATTGTGGGTTTTGCAAAAGCAGTAGAAATTGCAAAAGAAAAAGATTTTAAAAAAATAGAAAAACTAAGAGACAAATTAATTGAAGATATTTTAACAAATATTCCAAATACAAAATTGAATGGCCCAAAAAAACCCAGATTACAAAACAATGCAAATATTTCATTCATAAATGTTGAAGGAGAAGCAATTGGAGGATACTTAGAAAATCAAGGAATCTTTATTTCAACAGGTTCAGCTTGCATGTCAAATACTTTAGCTTCAAGCCATGTTTTAAAAGCAATAGGCCTAACTGACCTAGAACAAAATTCATCAATTAGAATAAGCTTGAGTAAATACACTACTGAAAAAGAAATTGATTATGTTCTAAAAAAATTACCTGAAATAATTAAAAGATTAAGGAGATTAAGTCCTTTGTTAAAATGAAAATAAAATGCATCGGTTGCGAATTACAAAAAAATAAAATTGAAACAATAGGAGGCCTATTATATGAAACAAAATATTTTGAAGTTAGACAAGACTACGAGTTACCAATTCCAGGATTTCTAATAATCGCATCAAAAAGACATATAATAGGATTCGCAAATTTCACAAAAAATGAACAAAAAGATTTTATTGAAATTGTTTGCAAAATAAGAAAAATTATGAAAAACAAATTAAAAATAAAATTTGTAAATTTATTCATGAGGGAAGAAACAATTGAGAATAAAAAATCTCCATCTCATTTTCACATGGGGTTATTGCCAAAATATAAATGGATGAATAAAATTAAAAGTGATTATGAAATATTCAAATACTCGAGAGATAAAATGAATAATAAAAAGAATCTTGGAGAAGTTAAAAAAATGGCAGAAAAATTAAAAAAATATTTAAACTAAAATGAACATTCAAATAATTTCAAAAAAAACTAAAGATCTAACAAAATCAGAAATCACCCTAATGAATAATGCAAGAGTAAAACAATGGGGCAAGGATGCAAAAGTTGATTTCAAAAAAGAAGACACCAAAGGAGAATTCATTTTTGTAAAAAATAATAAAAAAATTGTTGCATTTGGAATGATGAAACCAATTAAGATAAAACTGGGTGAAAATAATTTTACAATTTTGGGCATTGGAAGAGACATGACAATTGAAAAAAGAAAAGGCTGGGGGAGAATATTAAATTCGGCAAGAATTCTTGAATTAAAAAAAACAAGCAAAACAGGAATAGCCTTTACTGGCAAAGAAAACATTCCCTTTTTTAAAACAGCAGGATATGAAATTAAAAGAAACGGCATTAAAAAATTCAGATACCTAAATCCTAAAACAAAAGAACTTATCTACGATCCAGATGGAGAAATGGTTTATTATGAAGGCAAAGACAAATTTGTAACTAAACTTTTAAAATCAAAAGATTTGGCAATAACAGATACAAATTTTTGGTAAATTCTCTTCTCCAAAACTTATTTAAACTCATATGAACAAGCTTTCATATGACAGAAACAAAAATAACCAAAGAAATGAACATTGCCGAAGCTATGGAAAAAAATGAAAAAGTAGCCCATGTTTTTTTTGAATCTGGAATTGGTTGCATGGGTTGCATGATGGCTCACGCAGAATCAATTGAAGATGGCCTGAAAGGTCACGGATTAGATGACAAAGAAATTGATGCAATGCTTAAAAAAATAAACAAAAAATAAAATGGGATTCGAATATTCAAAAGAAGTAATGAAAAATTTCCTTGAGCCTCAAAACTTCGGAGAACTAAAAAACCCTGGAGGGGAAGGCGAAGTTGGAAGCCCAGCATGTGGAGATATCATGCGTTTACAAATAGAAGTAAAAGACAACAAGATTAAAGACATTAAATTCAAAACTTTCGGTTGTGCTGCAGCAATTGCATCAACTTCAATGATAACGCAAATGGTAAAAGGCAAATCTTTAGATTACGCAGAAAAACTCACGATGAAAGAAGTTGCTGAAGAATTGAAAGGATTACCTCAAATAAAAATGCATTGTTCAACCATGGGAATTCAAACATTGAGAATGGCAATTAAAGATTACAAAATAAAAGAAGGATTAATTAAAAAACCAAATGATTGGAAAGCAAAAAATGACGAAAAGAATCCTGGCCATGATTCTCACAAAAACAAAAAAAAGTATTGAATTTCTCCCACTCTCACCCACTAACAATTTATCTTAATCAAAATATTTCCCAAATCAACCTCAAACAATTCATGCATCCAGCGAGCCTGTCAAACAGGTTCTCGTGCCGGGAACGAAGTGAGACGGTAAACGGATAACTTAATCTTCCCTTTCAAATAATTCTGCCTTCTCCCTAAAAAACAAATAACTTAATCTTTCCCCAAAAGAACCAAAAATAAAACTCTATTTCTTCAATGCCTTTTTCAATTTTCTTCCAGTCTTTTTTTGATCATCCAATTTTTTCAATACTCCCTTCACAACTTCCTTTTCTTCTTTAACAACTTCCTTTTCTTCTTTCTTAATTACTTTTTCAATTTTCTTTATTTGCTTTTTCCTTTCTCGAAGAGGTTTTTTGTCTTGTTTTATTTGATCAATTTCTTCTTTTTCTTTCACCTTTTTCAATCTCACAAAAAATAAATTCGCCAAAATTTTTATAATTTGAAAGAATACTGCTAAGAAGAAAAACCAAATAAACAAAGAAATAATACTCAAAAAATCATAACTAATATTTGAATAAACAATTAGCATAACTAAGTAAGCAATTAAATTTACTGTTACTGGAGAAGAAATCCAAGCAGAAATCTCCTTTGAAAAATAATGACTAAAATTTAAAGAAGCAATTATAGAACCAAAAAAGATAATAAAAACTGAAAAAACAAATTTCCAATAATAAGTTAAAAAGTTTGTAACACCTCCATCATCAAGACCATAAACATATTTCAATAAATTCATCCCAACAAAAAGCAAAATCAAAGAATTGGCAACAAGTGTATTCCAACCAAACCATTCATCCTTGTATTTTTGAAAATAAACAACCATCAAAATGGTAGTAAAAAGCAAAGGTAAAATAGTCCAAAGAATATCTCCTGCAACTGTTAATTTTATGAAATATAAAATTTTAGAAAACAATTCTCCACAAATCATTTTTTAAAACTCCCTTCTAAAAAAAGATTGATTTCATAACTTACAAATTTTAAATTCATTTAATTTCCCCATTATCGAACCCTTTCCAATAATTCTGGCGGGTTACACTCGGACAAAAACAATTTAATTAATAAACCTTTCTTAGAACAATAAAAATATTTATATATGATAAAAATCTAAAAAAAGCATAAGGGAGTAAATTAAAATGAAAAAAATATATCTTGGAATTTTTGCAGCTGTTTTTGTTGGTCTTCTAGCGTTTACAATGATGCCAAACGTAGAAGCTGAAAACGAAACACAATACGCATATTGTTTTGATGAAATCAATCAAGCATGTGTTGATGTTCAAACTCAAGAAGCTTGCGGTTATCGTTGGATAATTTGTGATCCTATTGAGGGTGGTACAGGTCTTTGCGGAATCATGAGTTGTCCCTCATATCCAACCATCTAAAGAACCAAAACAATTAATTTTTTATTTTTATTTTTTTTCTACTGCAAGATTTCCCCCATAATTGGCAGTAATCTTAAACATTTATATATGAAATATATTTCATATAACTAATATTGATTAATTGCAAAGTTCTCCCCGTTTTTTCTTTGCAATTTCTCAAAATCTATAAAAATAAACGGAGGTAAAAAAATAAAATGCACGAGAATTGTAATTGCGAATATGATAACGTCTTGAAAATCAATCATCCAGCACCAAACTTCAAAGCGGAAGCATTCCATGAAGGACAAATAAAAAAAATTTCTTTGAATGATTACAAAGGAAAATGGACTGTACTTTTCTTCTATCCAGCTGACTTCACATTCGTTTGTCCAACTGAATTAGGAGACATGGCAGACAAATATGAAAAGTTTAAAGAACTCGGAGCGGAAATATTAAGCATTAGCACAGATACTGTATTTGTTCACAAAGCCTGGCATGATTCTTCTGAGACCATTAAGAAAATCAAATTCCCAATGGTTGCAGACCCAAATCACAATATTTCTTCAAACTACGAAACATTAATTGAAGGAGAAGGAATTGCACTTAGAGGAACATTCTTGATTGATCCGGAAGGAATATTGAAAGCTTATGAAATTCATGATAATTCGATTGGAAGAAGTTCTGACGAATTATTAAGAAAATTAGAAGCGGCCAAGTTTGTCGCAGAAAATGGTGGAGAAGTTTGCCCTGCAAACTGGAAACCAGGAAAAGAAACACTTAAACCAGGATTGGATTTAGTTGGAAAGATTTAATCTGATTTTTTATTTATTATTTTAATTTTTTATTTTCGCAGTTAATCTTTTAAATTTGATTAACTTGAAATAATCAGGAGGTTAACATGAAAAAGAAATCTAAGAAAGCTAACATAAAAAAATGTTGCACCGGATCAACTGAATCCTGCGGTGGACCATTTTATTTCTTAGGAGCAATTGGTGCTGCAATTTATTATATTTCTGCTGCAACTGGTTTTTGGGTTGGAGTTTTAGGAGTATTAAAAGCAATTGTATGGCCAGTATTTTTAGTATTTGAATTACTAAAATTCCTAGCAATATAAAAATATATTTTTATTTATTTTTAATTTATTATTTTCTAACAAATCTACAAACTTCCCCAAACACTTCCTCAACATCCTTCCCCCCAGTTTCAACAACATAATCAAAAACATCATGATCTTTTGAAATATCAAAACCATAAACTCTCAAAAAAAGTTTCCTCGTTTCCTCATCTTTCATAGAAACAACTTCCTTTACTTTTTCCAAACCAATTTTACTTCTAATAGAAACCCTCTTTGCTCGAACATTCAAATCCGCTTTCAAATAAATTTTTACACAATCATCAAACAACCAAGGAAGACTCCAACTATCAATCACAACATTTCCTTTCTTAATTTCCTCAATCAAAATCTTATCTGAAACAACATCCAAGGGTTCTTCTTTATCCAACCTAGAATTAAATAATTTAATTCCTTCTTCACTTTCCCAAAATCCCTTATTTTCTTTTGTATTTTCAACTTCCGGATTTTTTCCCTCACATAAATTTCTTAAAATGCTTGAAGGATGAATAACTCTAAGTAAATATTTCTTTCCAATCATGTTTGCAATCGTTGATTTTCCAGAACCAGAAAATCCAAATACAACAATTCGTCTATTCAT
>CAZFLO010000007.1:0-8204 GCA_964519005.1 Candidatus Woesearchaeota archaeon | reverse complement strand
TTTCTAACTTTTTCAGAGAAAAATTGCTTACAAATCAAATCTCTAAAATCAAGGCCTTTAGTTGTCAACCAGATTCTTCTCCAATCTTCTTTTATCAATTTCAATTCAATTAATTCAGAATAAACTAAGGGGAATTTATTTTCAAAACTAATTTCAAATTTTCTCTTAAATTCTTTTTTATCTAAAGATTCGATATTGTATATAACATATTGTCTCATTTTTTCATCCAAATCCAAAAAACTAAAACTTTTAATCGGAGAGATATTCTTTTTCATATCTTGAACATATTCAACAACTGCTTTCATATGTTTTCTTTCAAAATAATTATTTCTATAATGAACATTCTTTGCATAACTTCTAGCTCCTGCCCCAAAACCAATCAAACTAAGTCCTTCAAAAACATAATCCTCTTGGAAAAAACTCCCCTTTTCTGAAATAACATATCTATTATGACAATCTTGTTTATATCCAGAATTTAAAAATAATTTTCTCCCAAAACTATAACAACGATAAATATTCTTATTACTCATTAAATTGGGCTTCTTAAGTCCAAGAGTAGTATTAGGCATTAATCCCACTGCATATAACTCAACCGTTTCGGGTTTATACTTCAAAACTTCCTTAACAGATTTCTTGAAACTAGAAACAGTCTGTCCTTCAATTCCAATCATTAAATCCAAAACCAAATTAGAAATTCCCACCTTCCTTAAAATTTTAATTGCATTAATAGAAATTTTTGAAGTATTGTTTCTTCGACAAAGTTTAATCTCATTATCATTTAAAGTTTGAAAACCCATACTTACTCGATTAATTCCAAGCCCCTTATATTCAGAAAACTTTTCAAACTCCACAGATTCAGGGGTCGCTTCAATACTTACTTCATCTGCAGTTTCTAAAACATTTGGATTAATTTTAAGAATAGCTTTCATAATTTTTTCTAATTCTTTAGGAGACAATAAAGAAGGTGTTCCACCCCCAAAATGCAATGTCTTGATAACTTTATCTTTCAAAATATTTTTATTCATTTCAAATTCTTTAATTAATGCTTCAACATAACTCCCAATTAAATCTCCCTTAGAATCAATAACTTTCAAATACCCACAATAAGAACAGATCTGCTTACAAAAAGGAATATGAACATAAACATTTACTTCCTTTGTAAATTCAACATCTTTTAAGGATAATTTAGTATTTTCTTCTTGCGTTCTAGGGGGAGGATACACATAAATTTCAGGATGAAATTCAAAATCCCCTATTTGTTCTTTTAGTGATTTAGTTTTCATACAATAAACAAAGAAAAAATCTATATTAATTTCTCCTACCCCAAAAAGGGGTAGCAATAAAAAGTATTATATATCTAAGAGAGTTTTATCAATTATGATTAAAAAATATTTACAAGAAATAGGATTGAGTAAACGAGAAAGTATTATCTACATCTCCCTCTTAGAATTAGGTTCTTCAAAAGTCGGAGAAATTATAAAAAAAACACAAATCCCTTCTTCAAAAATATATGAAATTTTAGATAAGTTAATGAAAAGAGGATTAGTTTCATATGTAATAAAGAACAACGTGAAACATTTTCAATCATCAGACCCAAATAGTCTTTTAAATTATCTAGAAGAAAAAAAGAAAAGAATCAAAGAAATTTTACCAAAACTTATATCAAAACAAAAGTTCTCAAAAAAACAAAGTGTAGAACTTTTTGAAGGTCAAAAAGCCATATTTACTCTATTTACAAATCTTATCGGAGATGCAAAAAAAGATGAGCAATACTTGGTATTCTCAATAAATGAAGAAAATAAAACAGATCAAACAAACCTATTTTTCAGAAACCTAACTGTAAGACGAAAAGAAAAAAAGCTAGACGTTAAACTAATAAAAAACATAAAATATTACACAAAAGAAAAAAACACAAAACTAAAAATTCGCCATACAAAGATTAATCTCCCACAAGGAATCACAATATTCAGAAATTACGTCATTCTCTTATCTTGGTCAAATTCTCCAACAGCGATTAAAATAGAAAGTGAAATCTTCGCCAATCAACAAAAAGAATTCTTCTTAGATATTTGGAAAACCGCAAAAAAATAACTTTTAGTTAAATTTAATACCATAATTAATACAAAATCATTTCTAAACCTTTTTATATATCCCAACCATAATTTCATTATGGACAAACAACAGCTAACAGAACATCTTCAAAAAAAATTACAAAAACAAGAAAATACATTTATTGATGCTTATTTGAAAAGTCAAGAAGAACCATTTTACAAAGGAAAAACTGAATATAATAGTACTCAAAGATTTTTAGTCATGCATGAAATTGACAAAAAAGATATTATGCCAGAAAAAACTAAGACCCTAAGAAATGTATTATTAAACATAAAACAACCCAATCCTTCAAAACTTTCAAATATTAATGATAATGGTCAATTCAAAATATACCAATTCTTAACTAAATTACAAGAACCATCCAAAAAATATTTCAAAGAGGGGGACGATAATTCTTCCGTTATTGAACATTTGGTTATAACCCATGATGAATATTATCCTTCTGAAAAAAACGGATTTAATTGGGAAGTTTCTCATGAAGGAGAAGGAATTTACTTAGGATTAAAGTCTGGAGCTATAGATGACTTGAAAGAAGCTTTTGTTAACAGGGGGCTTGCAAGCCTAGATTACAACAAAGAACATGATTCTGAATCCATAAGTAAAACCATGACTCAATCCAGATATGAATATTTAATAGATTTAGCAAAATCCTTTGAAGAAAATCCTGAATCTCCAGAAGTCATTGGATTCATGAAAGAACTCCCAAGCAATACTTGGTTTGATCACACAATTCATCTAATCTGTGATAATAACAAAAAATTTGATGCGTTAAAGAAAAAACATATTTCAAACTACAAAACAATTGAAGAAACAATAAAGGAGATAAAAAAATAATGGAAACAAAAAAAACTTCTAAACCAAAAGTGAATCTTAAAGAAACTGAAGAAGCCAAAATAAAAAAACGAAAAGCATTTATTCTTGGATGGATTATTCGAGGAATAATAATTCTTGCAATAGTTTTGTATATGATCTTTAAGTAAGGAAAATAAAATATGAAAAAAGAAGTGGTAATTCTAGGAGCAGGAATATCTGGATTAACAGCCGCAATTAATCTTAGACTTGAAGGTTATGATGTAATAATTTATGAAATACATAAAGATGTTGGTACAAGATTCAAGGGAGATTTGCAAGGTCTGGAAAATTGGTCAAATAAAAAAGAAATTGTTGATGAATTAAAAGATATGAACATTAAATTGAATTTTGATCATAATCCTTTTTCAAAAGTTTATATGTCAGAAACTTCAATTACTTCTTCTACCACTTGGAAGCGTCCATTTTTTTATTTAGTAAAAAGAGGTTCATTTAATGGAACTCTTGACTATGGATTAAAGAAACAAGCTTTAAAATTAGGGGTAAAAATAGAATTCAATAAAACTATTAATAAAAATAAAGCAGACATAATTGCAATAGGTCCCGACCCCAAAAAAACATTTGCAATTGATAAAGGAATAATATTCAAAACAAAAAGAAAAAATAAAGCCGTTTTAGTACTTAATGATAAATTAGGTTATCAAGGATATTCATATTTATTAATAGACAATCATTATGGCTGTCTTTGTAGTGTATCTTTTGGTAATATAAAAAAAATAAATAAATGTTTTGAAGAAGCAAAAAAATTCTTTGAAAAAAAATATAATTTAAATATTCAAAATCCAAAGAAAGTAGGAGGTATTGGAAATTTTGCAATAAGTAGAAAAAAAATTAAGACAAACAAAAACCCTAAACAATTATATGTGGGTGAAGCAGGAGGTTTTCAAGATTTACTTTTAGGTTTTGGAATGCGATTTGCTTTTGAATCCGGATATCTTGCAGCAAGAAGTATAATTGAAAAAAAGGATTATCAAAAATTAATAAAAAAGAAAATTGAAAAAAGACTAAAAGCAGGAATTGTTGATCGTTATATTTTTGAAAAATTTAAAAAATTAGTTTATTTTGGATTAGTTGCACATCCCAAATTAACAAAATGGCTTTTATACCCAGTTTATAATTATACAATATTTCATAGAATGATATATTCTTTTGCAAGAAAAAGATTAATGAAAAAATATCCTAATTTGGAACTTTGATTTAAGAAATAAAAAACACAAAGGGGGAATATAAAAGAAGATGAAAAAAGATATAATTGAAAAATTGTCTATGTTGATTACTGCAGCTTTTGGTTTGGTTGCGGCTTTGGCTTGGAATGATGCGATTAAGGCATTGTTCAAAGGACCTTGCGGAATTGAAGAGGCCGGAGCATTATGCGCGGTGTCTGCAGGAGGTCCTTGGGTTTACGCAGTGATTGTCACAATAATTGCGGTTACGGCTACAATCTGGATTGGCAAGGTAAGTGCAAAGGCGAATTGTGTTGGTAAGAAGTAGGGATTAAGACAAAGAGAATTTTATTTTTTTTGAGTTGGAGATTAAAACAGATTTAATTATCCGTTCGCGCTGCGTGCATAAATTGTTTTTATTTGTAGAACACCCACGCCGTGGATTGAACTTTTTGTAACAAAAGGTGGGCGTTGGATAAATTATTAAAAAAAATGGAAGACTACGAACCGAAGTTTTTCATCTTCCAACATTCAACCGAAGTTAAACGATCTAACCGAAATTAGACAATACAATTAAGAAATTGAGGTTTAAATAGGTTTTTAATTGATAAAAAAAGGAAAAAAAGCGCCCAAATCAGAATATTACAAAACATTTATAAAAATTAAAAAATTAAAATAACTATGAAAATCGTTTTAAGCGCACAAGGAGATAAGGGTTTAGAAGAACAAATTGATTCTAGATTTGGTAGATGTCCTTTTTTTGTTTTTGTTGAGGTCGATAAGGATAAAAAAGAAATAATAGAACATAAAACCATTAAAAACGAATCTGCAGAACAATTTGGGGGTGCAGGAACTACCTCTACTCAATTTGTCGTTAACAAGGGTGCAAAAGCAGTAATTAGTCCAAATATTGGCCCAAAGGCATTTCAAGTTTTAAATCAATTAGGAATTGAGATTTATCAAGGACAGGGAAAAGTTGAAGATGTTGTTCAAGAATTTCTTAAAGGAAATTTGAATAAGATAAATCAAGCTACAGGTCCTTCTTATATGGGAAAATAATTTCTTTTAATTATATTAATATGATAAAAAAAATAGCAATTACTGGAGGTAAAGGCGGAACGGGCAAATCAACTATTGCAACAGCATTTGCCATTGCTCTTTCAAAAAGATACAAAACTTTGCTTTTAGATGCAGATGTTGATTGTCCAAATGACCATTTAATTCTTAATATAAAAAGAAAACAAGAAAAAAAAATTTTTCAGCAAATTCCAAAATTTTATCCCGAAAAATGTATTAAATGTGGTAGATGTGCAGAAGTATGCAGAGAAAATGCAATAGTTTTTGTTAAAAATAAAAATCCAATTTTTTTTACAGACCAATGTATTGGATGCGGAGCTTGCATGATTACTTGTCCTACTGGAGCAATTGGAAAAACAAAAAAGAAAATAGGAACAATTTATTCTGGAATCCATCAAAATATAGGATTTTTTTCAGCAGAAACAGAAATCGGAACAGAGGAAGAATCTCCGATTGTAAATGGATTAAAAAAATTTGTTAAAAAAGAAGAAAAAAATTATGATTATATATTATTTGATACTTCTCCAGGAACTCATTGTAATGTTATCTCTGCATTAGAAGATTGCGATTTAGCTTTTTCAGTTACAGAACCAACACCATTCGGAGCTCATGATTTAGAATTAAATTTAAAATTATTAAAATTATTAAAAATTCCCACAAAAATTGTTTTAAATAAATCTGATTTAGGAAACAAAAAAATAATTGAAGATCTTGCTAAAAAATATAGAACAGAAATTATTGCAGAAATTCCATTTAACAAACAAATTGTATTAGATTATTCAGAAGGAAAACCAATTACTGCTCAAAATATAAATAAAATGGTTGAATTTTTAGAAAAAGAAAAGAACCTATTAAAAGAAAATGAATAATAATAATTTCATAAAAGAATTTTTAGATAAAAAAAATATTTTTGCAGTCATAGGCGTCTCAAAAAATCCAGAAAAATATGGACATCAAATATACCAAAAATTAAAAAAAGAAGGATATAAAGTTTATCCAATAAATCCCAATGTTAGTGAAATTTTAGGAAACAAATGTTATTCAAAATTAAATGAATTACCAACAACACCAGATATTATTAATATTGTAGTTCCTCCAAAAATTACTAAAGAAATTGTAAAAGAATGCAAAGAATTAGGAATCAATAAAGTTTGGATGCAACCTGGTTCTGAGAATCGGGAAGCTATTGATTATTGTAAAAAAAATGGAATAAAAGTTTTGTATAATATTTGTATTTTAATCGGAAAGAAAGGTTTTAATAAATCAGGTGATAAAAAATAATATGAAATTATTAGTTTTTGTATCATCAACCTGTTCTCATTGTCCAGAAGCTGAGCAAGTTGCAAGAATTGTTTGTCCAGAATATTCAGAATATGGATTAAGTCATGAAAAAGTTAGGGTTAAAACTTCGAGGGGTAAAGAGTTGTCTGAAAGATATCAAGTTCGAAGTGTTCCGACATTAATTTTTATAAATGAAGACGGAACAGAAATAACTCGAATTATAGGAGCACTAAGTGAAGAGGGATTAAGAAAGAAGATTGAAATATTATTAGGAATTAAAGAATCTTTTTTTAAAAAAATATTTGGAAAAAAAAAAGATGAATAAAATATTTTTAATGAAAATTTTCAAAAAAAATCTTTTTATAGATTATTTTAAAATAAAAAATTACAAATAAAAAATGAAAATATTAACAATTTTATCAGGAAAAGGCGGAACCGGGAAAACTACAATCTCATCAAGTTTAGCATTGCTATTATCTCAAAAAAATAAAATAATAACTGCAGATTGTGATGCAGATGCCCCTAATTTTGCATTAGCTCTTGGAATATATGAAAAAGATTTCTCTTCATGGAAAGAAGTTGAGACAAATGAAAAAGCAGAATTAAATTCTAAAAAATGCACTAGTTGTAAAAAATGTTTTAAAATATGTCAATTTGGTGCAATTAAATGGGATAACAAAAAAAATAAACCAATTTTTAATCCAATGTTATGTGAGGGCTGTGGGGCTTGCCAATTAGTTTGTCCTTCTAAAGCAATTGATTTAGTTAAAATTAAAAATGGAAAAATTGCTGTCATCAATTCTAAATATGGTTTCAAGGTTGTTTCAGGACAACTTAAAATTGGAGCGACCGGAAGCGGAAAAGTTGTTTCTTTAATAAAACAAAAAGCATTCGAAGAAGGTAAAAAAGAAAATATAGATATTATGCTTTTAGATTCTGCAGCAGGAGTAGGTTGCCCAGTGATAGCTTCTATTCAAGGAAGTAATTATATAATAGCTGTAACTGAACCAACCCCTTCTGGATTAAATGACTTAAAAAGAGCATTAAAAACAGTAGAACAATTTAAAATTCCTTATGGAATTATTATAAATAAATATGATATTAACCTAAAATTTAATAAAAAAATTGAAGAATTTGCAACAAAATATAATATTCCAATTTTAGGAAAATTACCCTTCAATAAAGAATTTGTAGAAGCTCAAGTAAATTTAAAACCAATTATTGAATACAAACCAAAATATAAAAAAAATTTTAAAGAAATTTTAGAAAAAATACCTCGAAAATATTTCAATTTTTCTTTATAAATAGAATTAATTACATTTAATTTATGAATTTTAAAAAAAGTAGAGTATTGTTATTTTAATGATGTTTTTATCTGTACTAAAGAACATTTAAATAGTTTTCATAAAATATATTAATATTCAAATTAAAATGATAAAAACAATTAAAATAACAGCAGAGAATTTTGAAGAAGAGGTGCTTAAATCAAAGATACCTGTTTTGATTGATTTTTGGGCACCTTGGTGTCAACCTTGTTTAATGATGGCTCCAGCTTTAGACGAGTTAGCTAAATAATTAACAGGAAAGTTAAAGATTGGAAAATTAAACACAGAAATTCCTACAAACCAGACGCTTGCAATAAATTATAAAATTCAAAGTATTCCAAATAGGAAACTTTTCAAAGACGGAAAGATAATAAAA
>CAZFLO010000006.1:0-26453 GCA_964519005.1 Candidatus Woesearchaeota archaeon | reverse complement strand
CATTAGTTTTAGTTTTTTCCCAACCGCAGCAAGCTGCGGGGTATATTCATCAAATCAAACAAAATTACAATGGAGAACTCCCGGTAGGAACAGCAACAATAATAAAAACCCAGGATGAAAAATTCCCTTATTTCATAAGCTCTCCCACAATGAGAGTTCCAATGCAATTAAAAGAAAGTGTTAATGTTTACCTGGCCACAAGAGCAATATTTATTTCCATTATCGATTACAATAAAAATAACGAGAATATTCAAAGTGTAATTATTCCTGGAATGGGAGTGGGTTCTGGTCGAATGTCATATGACACTGCTGCAAAACAAATGAAAAAAGCTTACGAATCTATTTTTAATAGGAAAAATAACTTCCCAAAAGATTGGAAAGAAGCAGTTCAATTGCACAAGCATCTCTTAGAATAAAAACATCTTTATTTTAGAATTATTTTTGAGATAAAATTGAAGAATTCGTTTTCGTCGCGTACTTTTGTACGTAAGAAAACTAAATCTTTGCATTTTAACCAAAAAGAAACCAAAATCCTAAACCAAAATCAAGAATTATTGACAAGCACAACCACAAGCATCTTCTTTAGACTCACCGTCTTTGCAACAAGAATTTTTTTCAGTATCACCATCTTTGCAACAAGAATCATTTTTCTCATCACATTTACAATCATCTCCACAATCACAATTATCTTCTTTATCGTGAGGTCCACAACCACAAGAATGCGCTATCTCTTTTGCAAAATCGCCTTCTTCAAAAGAAACAATTTTTATTTTGAAAACCAAAGTCTTTCCAGCCAAAGGACTATTCATATCTAAAGTCACAGTTTTTTCCCCAATCTTTGCAATAGTCGCAGGAATTTGCTGCCCATCAGGCATTGGTAAACCAATCAACATTCCTTCCTTCGCTTCAGGAGGAAATTTATCCTTGGGAACTTCTTGAATAAACTCGGGATTATGATCTCCATAAGCTTCTTCAGGTTTTAATGTAACTTCTTTTTCTTCCCCTTCTTTCATTCCAATAACTGCCTTCTCAAATCCAGGCACAAGCATTCCAGTACCAGGAACAAATTCTAAAGGTTCTCCACCATGTTTTTCAGTTGAATCAAAAACTTCGCCATTTTCAAATTTACCTTCGTACTCAACTTTAACTTTATATCCTGTTTTAATTGTCATAGAAATAACTTACAAAAAAACCTTTTTAAGAGTTTTGGTTAGATTCCAAACAGCTTCCTAATTTCCAACTTCTTCAAAACCAAAAGAATGAGATTTGTAAAGAGAAAAATCTCCAGATTTTAAATATGAATTTTTATAAATTAATTTCGAATAAGCTTCTCCCAAATCTTCATCATCTGAAAGCATTATAGATCCTCCTCGATTAATAGCAATAGCTGCTCCCGCCATCAAAAAAGAATAAGAATCAGGATTCAATTTTCCCCCATCCAAATTTTTTATTTCTCTATTTCTCTTAATTAATCTCTTCAACAAAGAATTCTCTCCAGGCAAAAAATTCAATAAAAATCCATTCATTTGATCATATTTAATCTTTAGATCTTTATCCCAATTATTATTTAATTCCTCTTTAATTCTTTCGCAAATCGTGGGATGCACATAAATTTTTGATTTCAAAGCTTTATCATCTAAATCTAAGAAATTAGAACTTTCAAACATCTTCCTATCAGGTAAAATGATCTTTTTACTTTTTCCCAATTCGTAATGTTGTTTAATGTCTCTCATAAGAAACACAACAATTCAAACTATTTAAATGTTACCACTATCCAGTTAATTAGAATAAACCACTTTTCTTAAACAAACCCTCATTCCTAATCTCAAAATTAAATTCCTTCTGACCTAAACTCCGATGCTTCAACAACACCGCTTTCCGCCCCCGACCTTTTTGCTTCAGTTCAATTATACATTTACTCCAATATTTGAATAAATCCCCTCCGACCCATAAACTTGATTTGTGATCAAAACGGGCATATTCTGCTTTCTACAAATTTCAACCAAAATTCTCATCTGTTTAGAAACATCTCTATTAACATCTTTAATTTTTTCATCACCTTCCATAGAAACCGCTTCACCCAACTCCAAACGATAAAGCATAGCCATGGAATCAACAATAATCAAACCAACCTCTTCTCCTTTCAAATATTTCAAAAGTTTAGAAAAACATTCCTTCTGCTCAGAAAAATTAGTTGGATTCAAAAGAAGAATATTCCCTAAAATTTTCTCATGATTTTTTTCTCCAACAATTTGTTTTACTCTTTCACTAGAAAAACCCCCCTCGGTGTCAATAAAAATAACCTTCTTGTCTTTTGCTTGACTACATGCAGAAAGAAGAGTCAAATTTGTTTTCCCAGATCCAGGAGGACCAACAACCATCGTCACAATTCCCTTTTCATATCCTCCGGAAAGCCAATCATTAAAATCATAACTGCCTGTAGAAATTTTATCCATAAAACATAATATGATAGAAACTTAATAAGAATTATTGTCCTTTTGAATTATTATGACTTTCAACTACCAGATCCAAACATTTCTTTATTGGTTTCTTTAAAAAAGGCATTTTTGTATCAATAATTTCCCCCGCCTTCTTTCCAATCCCACTATAATAAAAATCAATTAAACCCTTTCCAAATAAATTTTCAACAAGAACAACATCTCAATAATTTCGAAGGGTTTCAACACTAGGATGATTAATATCTCCATAAACAGCTGTTGCAATAAAACATTCTAATTTTAAACTTCCAGATCCAGATGAACTTCCGCCTTCAGCTTTCCCATCTAAAAGATGACGATCCGTCAATACCAAATAACTTTTTCCATCAATTTCTTTAAATTCTTTTCTCTGAATGGATGCGCGATTATGAGCTCCTTGAAAATTTCTGGCATATTTAACAAAATCAAAATTTTCAAAATCTTTTTCAGAAACAAACTCCCTAAATTTGCCGGGAAGATCTCTCAAAGAATTAGCTGTAGGAAATTTTTTGATTATTTTTTTCACAGCAAAAGGATACTCTCGAAATTTATTTGAAGTCATAAAAAAGTAAAAAGAAATTGCTTAATAAAAATTTATATTCAAAAAAACTATTTCAATTTCTTAAAATCAGAATCAATCACTTCTAAATCTTTGACAATTGTGGCAATTGTTTCATCAATTACCTTCTTCGGATCCTTACTTTTTGTCTTAAACTTCAAAACAGGATTCTTAGTAAAATGCTCTCTTTTCCAAGCAGCAAAAGTAACTTCCGAATTATCATTCAAATAAACTCTCAAAATTTCAACAAGAGTTAAACTTGAAATTTCGACTTCCATTTCAGTCTTCTCTTTCTTCAAAACATTAATTTCCATATGATAGAATCATAAATTATATTTATAAAGCTTTTGGACTCTCCTAGTTCTCCTCCCCTCTTACTCTCTTTATTTCCCTTCCCCAAAAATATAATTTTGATTTATTTTTGAGGTAAAATTAAATATTTTATTTTTGCCGTAATCTGCTGATTACAAGAAAAGAAAATGTTATATTTTAACCGAAAAGAAACAAAATCATTTCTTTCTAAAAATCAAGTCTTCAATATCTTTTTGAGACAAATCATCATCCACTTTTTTCTTTTCTTTAACTGGTTCCCCAACAAGTTCTTTAATTTTATCCAAATCAAGTTCCTCCAAGGAAATAGAATCTTCTTCAATTTCTTTTTCATGGATTCTCCCAGTAGCCTTTTTTTCTTTTACAATTTCATTTAATGCTCGGTCTTCAATTTCTTTTTCCAAATATGTTTTTTTTAATTCAGAAACTAAAATTCCCCGAGGACTTTTTGTTTCGGCTAAAATATCTGCAGAACCAAACTCTCGCTCTCCAACAAATAAATTAACTCTCAAATAATTTTCAATCTTTTTTATTAACGTGGGATAATTCCGAGGAAGACTCCCCTTTTCCAAAGCTTCAATTATTATCGGAGATTCATGAATTGCTTCCCCCAGTTCAGTTCGAGTAAACTTCATCATTCTTCTTTTTCGCATAATAACCCAATTAAAATTATCAATCAAATCTTTTGCTGCTTCCTTTGGAACACTCCCAATTTTAAGATTTTTTTCGATAATATCATTTAGATTTGTATTAACTACATTTTCCTTTTTTTTAGGAACTTCACTCGTAAAATCTTCTCCCAAATGGGCTAAACGGCTTAATCTCTCTCGAACAGATTCTCTTTTATTTATTTCATCAAAATTAAGTTTTTTCGTTTCGACCAACGGAATCCTATCTTTAACATAACATTTTTTGCAAATATCAATCAATCCTAATTTTTTATGGATCCCCCGATAAAAATCAGTTCCTTCTCCAGAAATATTACAAAGACTGCATTCCATAAAAAAACAAGAAAAATCGTCTTTTTTAATATTGTGATGGTGGAATGGTTAAGTTAATTTTAAAAAATTCCTAATCTTTCTATAAAAAATTAATCCTAGGACACCAATAAAAGAAAAAATTATTCCGGAATATTCTATAAAACTCTTTTGATAATAGAATTTAATTCCAATAGAATTCTCATTTGGATAAGCAGCCATAAATCCTGGCCCAACTTTTAAAACTTCTAATTTTTTATTAGAATTTAATTCTTTAGCAATCCAATTTTCATGATAAAACTCCTTAAATAAAACAACATCGCCATTTTGAAAATTCCCATAAGTTATTTTTATCTCGTCCGGATTATTCCTCTCAAAAAGAAAATTCTTAACTTCCCTTGCTGTTCCATTACCTAAACTATTCACTAAAGAAATTATTGGTTTAGCTTCCAAATATTCATATAAAACAAAATTATAACCATTTGAATAATTCATTATTTGAATAAATCTCAAATCATTAATGAACTTATCACTTACTTCTGAATCTTCAACTTCAAAATATTTAATTCCAAACCAATCCAACCAAAAAATGGAATCATTAATATTTTCAGATGTCCAAATATGCCAACGCATATCATAATATCTTGGAGCATTTAACATTCCTGCATCCTGATATCCAAAAGTTTGTGAAATACTCGGCATAAAATATGTTAAAGTTTCTCCAAAAACAAATTTAGAAGTTCCAAACCGATAATTTTCAATTTCATTTTCAAGAGGAAACCCTTCAGCTAAAATATTTTTAAAAATTCCATATCGACTATCCTCTTTATAATAAGAAAATCTCTCAAAATTTTGATTTATTATTGAAAAATTCCAAACCAATCCCCCAATCAATAAAATAATCCACAATAAAACAAAAAACCTCTTTCTTGATAGTTTTAATTTTTGAATTAAGATTCCAGAGAAAATAATCAAAAGGATTGAAAAGGGCAAAATAAATCTGACAGGATCAACACCAAAAGGATAATATTTACCTAACCCCCCAAGAAGCAAAAATCCCAATATAAAAGAAATTGAAAAATAATATTTTATCTCTTTATTAAACTTTTTTCTTTTGAAAATAAAAAATAAAAAAACAACCATAAATAAAAAAGAAATAATACCTATTCCCCCTGCATAAAATCCCCAAGCAACAAAATCAGTAAGGCCAAACAATTGAAGAAATGTTGGAACATATCCCGAATACTCTCCAGCAGAACTAGAAAAAAATAAAAAAGGAAGAAACCAAAATGCAGACAATAAAACTGGAATCCCCCCACAAAAAAATATTTCTTTAAAATTTTTAAAATTCAATCCTTCAAATAAAAATCTAAGAACCATCAATAATCCAATTAAAAAACCAGTTACCACATGAGTAATTATACTAACAAAAAGTATCAAAGAAAAAAAGAAAAGATCTCTTTTAGTTTTCTTTTGAATAAATTTTTCTAAAAAATATAATGAAAAAGGGATTGTCCAGAGTGCAGCAAAATAAGGTAAATTTCCAGTAGAAATCCAATAGTAAGAAATGCTTAATACTGTAAAAAAACTCAATCCAGAAAACAAAGCAATTTTTTTATTTTTCGTCAAATAATTAACTAAAAAATAAATTCCCAAACCCGTAAACAATAAACTCAAAAAACAAATTAAATTAGAACCAAAAAACACATTGGGAAATACCGATACAACATAATAAAATAGGGGGGGATACATTTTCAAAAATAAACTTCCCGAATACCAAGACAAATCCCAATTGGAAAAAGGAAATTGTTGAATATAAGAAACTTTACTTAGGTGACCAATTGCATCCAAACCAAGCGGCTGATTAGAAAATAAAGGATTATAAAATAAAAGTAAGGCTATAAAAATCACTAAAATAATTTCCCAATTATTTTTAAACCATTTCTTCATAAAATAAAAAAGATACAATTCTTTATAAAAACTTGGAGATTTGAATATTGATGGGGAAAATTATAAAGATAATAAAACACTCAACAACAAAAAAAATATTTTTATTTTGTTTGACCGGGGGAATTGCAACCCTAATAGATATGCTTTTCTTTAATCTCTTTTTCATAACAACTTCTCTTTTTGTATTATCTAGAATGGGGGGAATTTTAATTTCCATGATTTTTAATTTCACATCCAATAGAAATATTACCTTCAAAGCAAAAAATAAAAAAGTACGTCATCAAGCTTGGAAATTTATTATTCTTTATGGTTTTTCCATGAGTGCAAATGTTCTAGTAGGAAAATTGGTTTTATCTTTATTAAATAATTCTTTAATTTCCGCAAATATTGCAGCTGTTTCTGGAATTGTTATATCTATCCCCATAGGTTTCTTGGGATCAATGTTTTGGGTTTTTAAGAAGTAAATCTATATTTTATAACCTTTAAAACAGATTTTATTCCATCAAATGTGCTAATATGAGAACCATCATCATCAACCCAATTAATTGGAAATTCTTTTATTTTATATCTTTTTTTCTTTGCCAGATTTAATAAATCAACATCAAATATCCAATGTTCTTCCGTATAATTTTCAACAAAATAGTTTGCAACTTCTTTTTTGAAAAGTTTTGCTCCACATTGGGTATCTTTATAATTAAAGTTAAATAAAACTCTTACAATAAAACTAAAACCCAAACTACTCATATTTTTAATAAAATTCCTTTTAGGAATTATTTTTGCTCCCTTAATTTTTCTAGAACCAATTATTCCCTCATTTAAACCAAGATTAGAGTATAACTTAAAAAATTCTTCTGGGGAAGTACTTTTATCTGCATCAACAAATCCTATCAGCTTTCCTTTTGCTAACTCAAAACCTTTCATTACAGCCCCTCCTTTCCCAGAATAACCTTTTATTTCAAAGACTCTAACCTCTCCCCTATCAAAACAAAATTTTTCTACCACTTTTGTTGTATCGTCCGAACAATTATTTGGGATTATAATCATTTCAAAATCCCTTTTTAATTTATTTTTCAAAAATAAATAATAATTCTCAAGAACTGGCAAAATTCTCCTTTCCTCATCCCATGCTGGAAAAATTAATGATAATTTCATTATAATCCATAATTAGCAAACTTTAAAAATTGCCCGAAAATCTAATTCAAAACATCCAAAACATCTTGTTTATTCGGAAGTTCTGTAAAAACAAACTCTTCATTAACAATTACTGCAGGAAATCTTTCAATAGAATAACCAGATAACAACACATTCAAAGAAACTAAATCTGTACTAACATCAATTGGAATTAATAAAACTTCTTTAGCTTTTTCCCGTTTAATTTCATATAAAATCTTAGACCAAACATTTTGTTCAGCTTTAATAGTCAAATCTTCCTGGCTATTATTATACAAATAAACAACTGTATTAATATCCCCGCCACATTTTTCTTTAATTTTTATGGAATTTATCCACAAGTAAGCTCGTAAAACATCATACTTTTTATGAAGAGCATTAAATTTTTTAGTCACTCTTTGAACATTTTCATAATTATCTAAAATTTTTGCTTCTTCATAAATTCTATCGAGTAAACTAAGACTTGCAAGACTCAACTCTTCGCAGTTAACATTTGTTGAATCGATAAGATTATTCAATGCAATTATATCAATCAAAGAAACCTCTGCATCTAATTGATAATCTGTAACTTGATTCATTCTATTATCTTCAAGAACTATTCCTAAATACATTCCGATTAAAAAAACCACTATAGTTAATGCCAACGCTTGTAAAAATACTGGATATTTCATTTGTACCACCGAATGTCTCCACAAGCAAATTTATATCCAGATGTAACCAAAACAATCGGATACATTAAGAGATAAAAAAACTCATATACTATAAAAGTAAAAATTGTCGGTCTTTTAAATTCTTTTCTCTCCTTGACTGTAAATAATGCAATTAAAGAATAAGTAACACTCAAGACCAATAAAACTGTCCCCATGTAGGCTAAGATACTAGGATTCAAACTTATGTCTCTTAAATTCAAAATTGCCACCTGAGCTTCAACAGAATAACTTGTTAATAAAAATCTAACAATTATAGTTCGAATAACTCTATAAAGCAAAATTCCCAATCCAAAAACTCCAAGCAACCAAGAAAAAAGAAAAAAAGGCAAAACAAAAGCCCCCAACATTCCTTTACGTCCGAAAGATTTCGCATACTTGAAAATACATTGAATCCCTCCAAGATTCCATCTAATTCTTTGATTAAACCAAGCCCTAAATTTAGTTGGAGATTCTGCATAAACTTTTGAAGGAACACTCATTTTAACATCATAACCCTTTGACAAAAGTCTCCAAGTAATTTCAATATCCTCAGTTATATTTTTGTCATCAAAACCTTTAATCTTATCAAAAACTTTTTTCCTATACATCGCCAAAGGACCAGGAGTTACATAAATTGATCCGACAAATTCTAAAAGCTTTCTTGTGAATTTAATAATAATATATTCTACTGCTTGAAGCATTAGTAAAGTGTTTGTCCTATTTTTTACCAAAACATTACTCGTTACTGCCGCAACATTTTCCTCGTCAAAAAATCCCAAAGCTTTGGCAATGGCCCCTTTTTCTGGAAAACTGTCAGCATCCCCAAAAACAATAATTTCACTATCAATAAATTTTGCCCCATAATTTTTGGAACCTGCCGCACACCCAGTATTCTTCGGTGTTTGAACCGCAAAAACTAAACCCGGATATTTTTTTTCATACTTTTTTATTACCTCAAAAGAATTATCTGAAGACTGATCATCAACAACAACTATTTTTTCTATTTTATCATAACCATTATCAATAAAACTCTCAATAACTTTCCCAATAGTTTTCCCTTCCTGATAACAAGGGATGACCACTCCAATGCCATATTTTCTTTTGGCAACCGGAACTAAATTAATTTTATTTCTATTTTGAACATAAATTAAAATAAATAAAAACAAAAAGAAAAATGCTATGAAAGAATATGCTAAAAAAATTATTGTTAAAAAATCCATTTTAATTCACTTAAATAATAAATGAAAACTTCTTTTAAAGATTGTTATAGTAAAATTAAAAAAGATCGTCTAAAGTAGATTTAATGGTAGCTTTAATTTTTCCTTGAAACATTCTAGCTGCAAAAGGAAGCTTCCCATAAAGAATCAAATTATTTTCTTTAAGTTGAACATTTCCTTCAACCCCGAAACTCATTGCCTTGAACTTAAAAGTCATATAATCATTAGCCTCATTCCATTCTCTAGAAGCACCAGAAATTTTATCGGAATGTTCAGATTCTAATTTTGTTAGCAATCCGTCCACTTTCGTGTAGGCTTCTTGTTTCCCGCAACTATAATCATATTTTATTTCCATTCCACTAACAAAAAAAATTTAATTTAAAAAGATTGTGGTAATAAAAATCCATTTATTCTTCCTCCGATTCTTCCTCGAAAGGATCTTCCTTCAAGGGATTTTCATGAGTTCCAGAAACATTGAAATATTCATAAAATAAATCCGACAAACTCAGAATATTTGTATGCCCTTCCTTTTTACTTCTCAACAATCCCAATTTGACAAATTTATGAATATGATCATAAGCCTTATTTCCTCGAATTTTAATTATAACCGATTGTTTAATTGGTTGCTTATATGCAATTATAGCTAAAGTTTCTTGTTCAGCTTTTGTGAACTCACTAGTTCCCCCTGCAAGTTTGTTAATAATATTATGGTATTCTTGCCGAACATCCATCTTCCACAAATCATCTCTCTCAACAATTTCCAAAGAAGAATCTTCAAGATTATGTTTATCTTTTAATTTAGAAATGCATTCATTAATAACCAAAGAATTCAAATCAGACAAAGACATTATTTCTGCCATAGACAAAAAACGCCCGGAAATGAAAAAAATAGCTTCAATTAACCGAATATTTTCTTTTTCTTTTGACCAATCAATTTCTTCCAAAGTTTTACTATTAACTTCCATAGTTAGAAAAAGGGATAAGGGTTTAAAAAATTAAACATCTTCAATCATACATGAAAAATTGGGAAAAAATAATTCTTTCAATAATCTTCTTACTAGCAATTCTTCTATTCCTCTCCAGACTAATCTCTCCCACAGAAATAGATGATATTCATCCATTAAGAATTTGTGAAAAAGAATACATGGAAAAAGCAGATATTCTTTGGGTCATGCCATTATACAAAAACGTCCCAATTTCAGAAAATCAAACTTGGTGTCAAGAAATTCTTAAAATGAATAAAACAATCGGGATGCATGGAATATATCATTCATATCATGAATTTGAATATCAAATAAACGAATCAGAATTCAATCAGGCCATTATGATTTTTGAAGAATGTTTTAATGAAACTCCAGAACTATTCAAAGCACCATACTTGAAGATATCAAAAGAAAATAAAATAATCCTAAAGAAACATAAAATAAAAATAAGAAATCCTTTCCACCAAACAATTCACAAAGTTTATCATTGTCAAAATTCGGGAACTTTTCCAAATTGGTTTCATGACTTGTTTTGAATCACAACAATCATTTTAAACACAAAACTCCAAATAATAAAATGAATTTCAAAAAAATTGGATTAACAGCTCTTCTCGTGGCAGCTCCTTTTTTTGTAAAAGCCCAAGATACAATTACAAATAAACCATACATCCCAAAAATAAAACAAAAAACAGAAATTGTTTATGAGATGGGAATAAGAAACATTCAATATAATTTGCCCCTATCAAAAAACATTTCCCTCTTTACCCAAACCCCAGATTTATACCAACCATTCAAACAACCCGCATTAAAACCAAAAATTCTACCTTTCTCTGCAGGAATAAAAATAAAACTTTAATCTCTTCTTTTCCCTTTATTTTCCTGCTCCCCATTTTTTGGAATATTTTTTATCAAGATGCCACAAAATCATTTTGCCGCGTACGAAGGTACGTAAAAAATTATTTTGTGGTGTACTGGTGAAAAAGAAACAAAAACTAAATTCCAAATCGCTGGATGGCTCCAATCCCACTCAACTTAAAAAATTGTTCACCTTCTGTCGTCTCAACTGAAACAACTTCAACGCTAGTTCCCATGTTCTCTGCAATTAATCTAAGTTCCTTAGCTTTTCCAGAATCATAATTTTTAGAAATAATTAACAAATCAACCGCCCCATAATCCAAAGCTTTTTTCACAGTTTCAAAACTATACGGAGTCATTTCCGGACTCTTTCCCAAACTATCAAAAAACCTCTCCAAAATCTTCTTTTCATAAATTATTTCCTGATCAGCCAAAACATCCTGGCTAAGTTCAACTAATTCCTTCAATCCACTTTCCGACGTGTCTCCCTGGTCTTTAATTCCAATAATTTTATCCTGAAGTTGCGTCGGCAAATATTCCCCGTCAACAAATTCATCTTTCGTAGGGATCGGCCCCCCAATCAAAATCCCCTTAAGCTTAGGTTCTTCATAAAAAGCTTTCTTTACTTCATCAGCAATTCTCTTGTAAAATTCTTTGGTCAATCCTTCAGTTATACGATGAAATCTCTGAGCAGATTGTCCTCCTGCCTTAACTTTTCCCGGAATTCCGCTACTCATATTCTGAATCATTTCAATTCTCTTCCCAATCAATTGCCCAACCGTTGCCTCCTTCCGATCCATAACAACTAAAGCATAAATTTCCCCAATCTCAACCATTGATTCCAAAGGCTCCAAAACAAATTCTTTGTCACAACGATATAAACGAATTCTAATTTCTTCAGGAGGAGAAATTTCCCAAATCTGCATATCAGTCTGACCCTCAACTTTTGCAATATTTCCTGCAAAAAGAGCAATACCTTTTTCCGGCGTAACTTTATATTCCTTCAAAGCCCGAATAATTTTTTCCAAAGATTCTGTAACATTTTTACGAGTAGAAGTAGATTTGATATTTTTGGCAGTTGACTTTTCCCCTTCAAGCTGACGACTAACTTGATTGATATCATACCCTGAGGGAACATAAACTGTAATTAATTCAGTCGCACGACCCCGATGTTCCTGCATACTTTTCAAAAACTCTTCAAGTTCTCCCCGACTTAATTCTTCTAATGCCATAATTAACTAAGAAATATGTGGGTTTTAAAGTTTTGGAAAACTCACAAATACTTTTCACTTGAATATTCAATCGCTCCGCTCAATTAAATTGCTAAACACAAATTTAATTTTCACTACGCTCCACATTGAATAATAAATTATTCCTATAGCAAAATTTCAAGTATGATTATTAGATCTACCTAAAATTTCCCCACTAATTATTTCCCCCAAATTCCCGAACTACTTCATGGAATTTTATCAATCCTGAATTTATTCAGTAAATTTACTCCAACAATTTAATAAACAAATTCTTCTTTCTTTACACATGAAATCAAACAAAAAATCTCCCGAATTCAATTTCTATGAAGCAGCATTAGTCAAAAGATCTCCCCTTTTTGAAGATTGCATAAACATAGTTGTGGGAAGAGGAAATCCAAATGCAGACATTCTTTTTGTAGGTGAAGCTCCAGGAAAAAACGAAGATGAACAAGGAATCCCTTTCTGCGGAAGAGCGGGAAATAATTTAAACAAATTATTAGAAAAAATAAATCTGAACATTGAAGAAATATACATTGCAAATATTCTAAAATGTAGGCCACCACAAAATAGAGATCCAACTCCAGAAGAAATCAAAGAACACACTCCGTGGCTATTAAAACAAATAAAAGAAATGAAACCAAAAATAATTTGCTCTTTAGGAAACTATGCAACAAAATTCTTCCTAGCAAAAACAAATGTAGATGAGATGAAAAACCAACCAGGAATAACCCAAGTCCATGGAAAAATACAAGAGATAGAAATTGATGGAATCAAAATGAAACTAATTCCACTCTTCCACCCTGCAGCAATAATTTACAAAAGAGATCTAGAACCTCTTTGGTTACAAGACATGGAAATTGTTAAAAAATATTGTAAGAATTAATATAATTACTCCTCTTTTTCAATAGCTTCGCCAAATCTTTCAAAACGAACATCATGACCTTTATTCAAAAGTTCTTTTTCAAATTTCAAATGATCTAGAATAGATTCTGGTCCAAAATAAACTTCAGTAAAAAAACCAAAATTTTCTTCACCAGCTGGAGAATCAAAAAATCCCTCTCCAGCAAACATTCCATAATTATTGTTCTTCAAAATAGAAACATATTTTTTATTTAACAAATTCAGATTATCATTTGTTTGTTTTGATCCTTCTTTTATGAGAACTTCAAGATGAAGATATTCCCTGGAAAATTTCCCCTCCTCAAAAAAAACTCCTGCTTTAATTCCCCTCAAAAAATTTAATTCATTTTCTAATTTCATAAAACTAAATCAATTAAAACCTTTTTAAGAATTATTGTAATTCATTCTTATCCAAAAGAAACTCAATGTTCGGAGCAACATCATATTTACCCAATTTAATTTCATCTATCTTCAACCAAAAAACATCATGATCATTATGGGAAAATTTTTCATAATTTCTAACTTCGCCTAAAAGTTCAGCTCGAAAATGATGTAATTCAATATTTATCTTTTCACCTGTTTGAGGTTTTTTATTCAAATATTGAGTAGATAATTTTTTGATTATTTCGCATCGATAACCGGTTTCCTCCATTAATTCGCGATGAACACAATTTTCTAAACTCATCCCATTCAGGTGTAATTAATTCTTCCTAATTCGATATTTCCAGGAAATAAAAATAAAAATAATATTAAAGATTATCTAAAAAATTTAAAAACTATGGAAAACGAAAAAGTTTCTAATTCTTAGGATAAGTTAAAAAATTACGCAGAAACTAATATAAATAAAAAAAACGAATTAATATAATGGAAGAAGAAAATATTCTTATTGCTGGACCTTGTGCTGTAGAATCAAAAGAACAAATTTTTTCAATTGCGAGACAAATTAAAAATTTGGGGATTACACATTTGAGGGGAGGAGCATACAAACCAAGAGTTAGTCCAAAAACTTTTCAAGGCTTAGGAAAAAAAGGGATAAAACTTTTGCAGAAAGTGAAAGAAAGATATAAATTAAAAATAGTGACAGAATTATTAAGTTCGCAACACATAGATGAAGTTTGTAAAGTTGCAGATATAATTCAAATTGGTACAAGAAATATGTGTAATTATGAACTCTTAAAATTAATTGCTAAAAAATATCCTAATAAAACTATTTTATTAAAAAGAGGTTTTAGTGCGACAAAAAAAGAACTACTTGGGAGCGTTGATTATCTTAAAGACTATGGTCACAAGGGAGAAATAATTATTTGTGAAAGAGGCATTAGAACATTTGCCAATGGAGAATACGATCGGTTTACTTTGGATGTTTCATTTATTGCTGATTTAAAAAAAGATAAGAAATTTAATCATAGAATAATTGTTGATCCAAGTCATCCTGCAGGGAGAAGTGATATTGTTAAAGAATTAACACTTGCAGGAATCTCAGCTGGAGCAGATGGATTTTTGATTGAAGTAAAAGAAAAAGATTCTAAACCCCTGGTAGATGGAAAACAAGCAATAACATTAGATCTTTTGAAAGAAATAAAAGATAAAACAGAAGCAATAAAAAAAATCTTGTGAATTTAAAATTCTTTCAATAGTTTATTTCTCTCCATCTTTTTTATGGGATAAGGATCATAAATCAAATCGTTTTCAAACATTATTATAAACTCAACATTTTTAATTATTTCTTTAAAATGTGTTCTGATATCAGATATTTGTTTTTGTAATTCTTCTTGATTCTCCACCTCCAAAGTAATTTCAAAATTCCACTCCCCAACTGTCTCTATTGCCAAGATCATATTCGGATTTAAATTTACATAAGAAAAAATCCTCCCTCTTGCCCCCTCATCCATATTTTGTAAGTGGAGTAAAAGCCGGTAACTTTGCATCCCATAATTCTGAGATTTTATATAAGCACTATATCCCTGAATGATTCCTCTTTTTTCCATTTGTCTAATTCTTAAGGTAATAGTACTTGCGGGTTTTTTTAATAAATTTGCAATATCTAATGCACTCATTCGAGCCCTCATAGATAACAAAGATAAAATACTTGAATCAAGTTCATCGAGCTCTTCAATTTCTGGGTCTTTTCCAAAAAAAGGAGGATTAGAGATATCATTTTTTGTGCCAAGCAAATAATTTCTTTTATTTTGTCTAAGTTCTGTTCTTATCGCAATTCTATTGTCTACTAAATAATCCCCATATTTTGTCAAAATTTTATAATATATTTTATTAAATTCAAAAACGTTTTTAGCAACTATTCCATAAATCATGTCAAATTTTCCCCCAATTAAAGCAATCCAATAAAGTTCTGGAATTTTTTTCAAATAATCTATCATCTCTTGTTTAAGTTCTTCATTAACATTTTGAAATCGAGAATACACCCCAAAACCAGTATAACCTAATTTTGAAAAATTTACCAAGGTAATATACCTTTTGAGAATCCCTCTTTTTTCAAGATTTTTTATTCTATAGATTGCTGTCTCTTTAGACAATCTTGTTTTTTTGCCTATCTCTTGAAAAGTCGCCCTAGCATTGATATCAATTTCAGCCAATATTTTCTTATCTTTTGCATTTAATTCCATCTTATCATAATTAACAATAACAATATATAAATATTGTGATTTGTCAGAAAAAGCAACCAGTATTTTAATATATTAGATTATTCTTATATAGTAGTAACGTAAGCACATATAAAATGAAATTAATAATCCCCGATAACAATGATCCAGAATTGATAAATATAGTGAGAAAACTCTCAAAAACAAATTATAAACACAAAATTACTGGGATGTATGGGAGACCTACAAAAGCAAATTTTGTTTCTTCTGGGAGAGGAAGCACTTTTCCTTTTTTGAGCAATTCACAATTAAAAAAGAAAGTAAAAGAACTTCGAAAACTAGAAATAGAATATGAATATTCGCTTAACACAACACTTCCAGAGGACAGGAAAAAAAGTACAAAGAATAAATTAATCAAATTGCTTAAATGGTTAGAAAAATCTTCAATTAAAAATGTAACAATGACCAATATGGGAATGATTAATCTGGCAGAAAGATATTGCCCAAATGTAAATGTAACAATTTCTTTTTTTTCTCGAGTCGAAGATTTGGACACTCTAGAACAATTTGCATCAAAACCAAATGTAAAGTGTATTGTAACTGCAAGTAGCACCTATAGGGACTTGCCATTATTAAAAAAGATGGTTGAAAGGGGCAAAAAACATGATTGCAAAATAAGAATTATGGCAAATCTTGGTTGTATGTCTCACTGTATCAGAAAAGGAGAACATGCAAACATCCAATGCGTAACTTCCAATAAAAAATTCAAAAGAGATATAGAATATAAACCTTGCACATTTTATTGTATGGAACTTCACTTAAAAGATCCAAAAAAGTTTCTAAAACTCCCAATAATTAGACCAGAAGATTTAGACAAATACGAAAAAATTGGCATAGATTCCATAAAACTTGTAGATAGAGATAGAATAACTTCTTGGAATACTAGAGTTATTGAAGCTTATTTGAAAGGAGAATATGACGGAAACTTGTTGGAGTTAACAAGTCTTTTTGCTACACAAACTTCCCCGAAAAGTAATGAAGAATTAAATTCCATTGATATGGGTAAAGTGATCAAGGAAGAAAATAAAGTAAGAGAATACCGTAGAGAATTACCAGAACTAATGAAGATAAACCTTGACAATAAATCTTTTAGGCCTCTGGAATGCAGTAATAATTGCGGTAGTTGTGATGAATGTCCAGCTTCTACAGCATTAAAATATGATCCAGAAAGAAGAAAAATAGTCTTAAAACAATTAGCCATAATAAAAAGAGATTACTTAACCAAATAGCCATCCAAACTTTTTAATTTATTTTTAATAATATCAAATCCAGATTTAAGAATTATTCCAAACCATGAGTCACAATCAAATCCTTCTCAAAAGCCTTCAATCTATCAGGAACTTTAACGCCTTTAATTGGATCACGAAGACTAATTCCCTTCTCCTTCTTTGCCTTCCAAATTTCAGAATTAAAATCCATAATATATTGAATTAAACTCAACTCAGAATTTCCTTTTTTCGATTTTGGAAATTTCATTGAATGCGCATAAATTCCTCGATCATCCAAAATCAAAGAACTAATTTGTGGAATAACCGGGTACACCAAAGTCAAAAATCTTTCAAGCAAATAATGAAGAGTATACTTTGCAGAATTGCTTTCCTCTTCGCTGAATTGATTTTCTTGATTATATGCCCGAGTTTTTACTAACTCCACATAATGCGATGCAAATATTTCCCAAAGAAATTTACGCAATTCTTGCATCGAGTGATTAAAATCATACGCCGCATATTTCAAATCAACTCTCTCCGTCAAATCTTCAAGATAATCAATAAATAATTTATCCACATTCATCAGCTTCGGATCTTCCATTGGTTTCTCAAACATAGAAACAAATTTACTAACATTCAAAATTTTATTCAATGTTTTCTTTTCCGCCTTAATCCTCTCCCTAGAACAAATAAAATCCCCTTTACTCAAATCCCCCTCGACAGATGCCCACATTCGGAGAGCCTCTGCCCCTTCCTCTTTCAAAATATCTTGAGGATCAATTACATTCCCCAAAGACTTACTCATCTTCTTTCCCTTGCTATCTAAAATATGCTGATGTATCCAAACATCATTAAAACACGGCTTTCCAGTTTCCAAATATCCTCGAAGAAGCGTATAATATAACCAAGTCCTAACAATTTCTTTTCCTTGAGGGCGCAAAGAACAAGGATATGCTTTTTCAAAAAATTCGGGATCATCCAAATATCGAAGTAAATTCAACTCAGAAATAGAAGAATCAAACCAAGTATCAAAAACCCTTTCTTCCCCAACCCATTTAACATCCGAAAAATCTTCAACTTTACCAACAACTTCTCCCTTTTCTAAAACTTCAAAATTTTTCAAAGGATTCTCTTTCCAAGGCTGAACATAAGTTCCAGGCAAAGGAACACAAAATAATTTTTTATCTTTTGAATACCAAAGAGGAATCGGAGTTGCATAATATCTCCTTCGAGAAATTGGCCAATCAATTGAAACAGAATCAACCCAAGAATCTAAAATCTTCTTTGAACTTTCCGGATAGAAATTAACTCCATTAGCGACCTTTCTTAAATCATCTTTAAATTGCATTTGCTTCAAATAAAATTCCGGCATTTCAATAAATTCAATCTCAGCCTTACTCCTTTCAGAAATAGGAGTCCTGTGAACAATTTTTTCCTGCTTAACAATTAACTTTTTTTCCTTCAACAGTTCAATAATTTTCTCACGAGCTTCTTTAACTTTCAAACCCTTCAAAACTCCTGCTTTTTTATTCATAGTTCCATCCATATTTATTGCAATTTCCGGGACAAGTTTTTGTTCTCTAAAAAATTGAATATCTGTCAAATCACCAGCAGAACACATCATCGCAATCCCAGTCCCTTTATCCATTTGCGCCATAGGATGAGATTTAATTGGAACCTCTTTTTTAAAAATAGGGGTGATCGCAGTTTTACCTTCCAAATGTTTATACTTTTTATCTTCAGGATTAAAAATAACCATTCCACATGTACAAATCAATTCTGGCCGAGTCGTCCCAATAACAATCTCTTCTCCAGTTTCTTTAACTTTCCATTTAACATCATTAAAATTAGATTCAATCTCTTTGTAATCAATTTCAGAATCAGAAATCGTTGTCCTCAACTTTGGATCCCAATTATTTATTCTATTGTCCTCATGAATCAAACCCCTCTTAAATAAATCCACAAAAGTCTTTTGGGTTAATTTCCGATACTCCGGGGAATCAGTTAAATAAACAGAACCAATGTCTTCCCCTTCCTTGTATGAAGAAAAAGAAATCCCCAACTTTGCAAAAGAATCAATTGATTCTGAAGAAGTTTCGTTCAATAATTTTTCACAATATTCAATAAACTTTTCACGACCAACTTTAAACGGAGAAACTTTGTATTTTTTTTCCGCACCCATTTCAATAGGAAGACCATTCCGGTCTAATCCCAAGGGAAACAAAACTTCAAATCCCTTCATCCGTTTATACCTTGCAAAAAAATCCATAAAACAATAAGTCACAGCATGTCCCATATGGATTGGAGAATTAATATATGGCGGAGGCGTATCAATGGAATAAATTTTCTTCTTGGTTTCCGGATTAAATTTAAAATTTTCAGAATTCTTCCACTTTTCAGTAATCTCTTTTTCTAAATCTAAATTCCAATTCTTAATATCTGCTAAAGCCATAAGAATTTGTATTGAATATAATTTAAAAGTTCTTCTATACTCTCAATATCTTAATTTCTTTCTCAAGATTCTTTTTCGCTTTAACTTCATATTTATTCCGGAAATGATCTGTCAAATAAATTCTTTCTCGATTCAAAAAACTTTCCAAAACAAAAAGTCTATTTTTATTGTACCTCTCCAAAGAATATTTTTCATGAAATGTTGCTTCCTGATTTATTCCTTTTTCATATTCAAAAAATCTTTCCCAAGATTTTCCAAAAATGGATAAATCAATATCAATCATATAACTTGAATCTGGATTCGAATTAGGAACATGTCCTTTTGTACTCAAAATTAAATCAGATACATTATTCACAAAATCTCTTCTTATTCCAATTCCACTCAACTTATTAGACATAAATTTTGCACTTTTCATTTCATCATCATGACGATTAATATCATAAATAAAATCATGATAAAAAATTGCCATTTCAACTTCACCAGATTTATTCAATAAATCTTTAACTTGATCAAACTCTTTCAAACATTCACGAATATGCTTAAATGTATGGTATCTCCTTTTGGAAGAGGAATATTTTTCCTCAAGTTCCCCAAACAATCTATCAGCAGTCAACCAATAAACCTGTCGATTAATTAATTTGTCAAACCTCTTTAGCAGTTTTTTATTTCCCATCAAAATCAATATCTTCAAAGTTTAAAATATCTTTTAATAATTTTTAAAAAATCTCCTTTTTACAAAAAATAGATAAAATTCCTAAAAACTACGCCCAAAAACCAAAACAACAAACCTTAAATACATTCTTTGCATACAAATAATACAAATAAAATGGCCACAATAACATTATCCGTTCCAAATGATTTAAAAAAAGAAATGGAAAAAGTACAAGTAATAAATTGGTCAAGCGTTGCAAGAAAGGCCTTCGCTGAACAATTAAGATATATGGAAGAACTAAACAAAGTAAAAGAAATTGTTGAAACTGCAAAATTTAAGAAAAAAGAATCAAAAGAATTGTTTGAAAAGTTAATAACTGGACTAGAAGATATAAGACATGGAAGGCTAATAGCTTGGGAAGATGTTAAAAAGAAAAACAATCTTCAATGATTTTCATCAACATGTTGTTTGTAAAAAGGAATTAAATATTTTATTCTATTGATTATCTCTTGTTGATTTTTCTTTGAACTAATAGCGATCACAAAAACAATAATTTTCTCTTTGTAAACTAAATAATATAACCTATAACTCTTAACTTTCTTCTCTCTAAAAAAACTATATCCTAAAGACTTTCCTCTAAAAGGATTTTCTTTTATTTGTTCAATTTCTTTAAAAATCTTTTTTTTAATTGAATTATCTAATTTAGAAAAATCTATATCAAAATCTCTTGTTGTAATAATCTTCCATTTCATTTTTTAGCTTTTTCCCATAACCCCAGAAAAAAGTTTTTATAACTTTCATAGATTTCTTTGCTTTTCATTACAAAAACCAAGGGCACAGGACCAAACTTTACATTAGCAACATAATCTCCAAAAATGAAAGTCCCAACAGGTAAAGAATCTTTAATGAATCTTATCTGAGTTTTCTTATACTTGAAATCCTCAACAATCTTTTTTTCCCCAGGATTCATTAAAATCTTAATTCCAATTCCTTTTTCTTCTCTTTTATTATGATGTTGTTCCAAAAACAAAACAACGTTTTTGTCTTTCAAATCATCCCCCAAACTAAAAACATAATATTCTTCTCCCTTCTTCATCTCATCCAAGATCATTTGAAAAAAAGTCTTAATCCCTCCAAAACCCTCAAACACAAAAGATTCTCTTTCATACTTCAAACCCTTCCTCTTTTTCTCAAGTTCAGGTATAATCCTCTCAACCTCTTTCTTCTGTTCAAACAAGCTCTTCTCCTTTTCCTCAACATAATCAAGCAACCGATTAGCCGACGCAACCTGAAAATATTTCGTCTTCTCTTTTGTGATATAACTAACAAGTCCTTTCTGGATCAACTTCTCCAAGATTTCATAAACCTTCGAACCTGAAATTCCTGACTTCTTAATCAACGGGCCACTCGTCGTCTCACCCAAATCAAAAAGCGAAAGATAAACCTTCACTTCCCCTTCTGTAAATCCCAAATCCTTAAAAATTTCTTTATTCATATTTTGAAAAAGACATTTGAATTTATAACTGTTCCGTACAAGGGGGGAAAGAGAGTTTATTACTTTGAAATGGGAAGTATGGGTACAATGACAACCAAAGATCTAACACAAAAATTAAGCTATGAAGAAATATCAAAAGAAATCGAACAGGGAGTTTCAGAATTACTCCCCCACCTAATGAAATACCCCATAGGAAAAATGAGATGCTCATTTCTAACAAACTATGACCAATATACAACAGAAGAGCAAAACAATCTAAAAAATAAATTTAATTTATATGATCAATTATTCATAGATTATCTCAATTGCAAGTATTAAGAAAACTAAAATGACAACCAAGAAAGACCTAACACAAAAATTAAGCTATGAAGAAATAAATAATGAAATACTCCAACTAGTCGATCATTTAGAAAAAGAAACAAATGAAAAAGGAAAAAGGCAGAAAGATTTTATTCACTCTCTTTTCCAATTAAGAGCAAACTATATCAAAAATTCTGAAAAATATAAAAAGGAAGAAAGAGAAATAATAAGTGATAAATTTAACAACATGAATAGTTTAATTTCAGATTATCTCCGAATACAATATTTTTAAAATGAAATTCCAAACATTCACAAAAAAAGAAGAAGTAGATTTTAAAAAATATCAGCAGAATATAGGACCTGTGCTTCTTGAAAATCTGAATAAAAATTATAATTTCGCACATAAGACTCAACATTCATGGTCAAAGGATGTCCTCTCAGCAGAATATAAAAATTCAGGAGTAATTATTCTAACAGGGCATTACAAAGAACCCACACTAAACTATAACGGAATTCTATGCAATTCATACATAGAATACCTCGGCTTCCGAGACACCAAAAAATTCAACAAAATGCTAACTGATATTTCGAAATCTCTGGAAGATATTTGTTACGTTCACACAGGAGAGAAAAAATAAAACAAGATACCAAATGTTAAGTACTCGGTATCAAATAAAAAACTATTATTCAAACTTCTCTGCCAACCTCCACTCCTAATGTACGCACCGCGAGGAATAATTAAATTTGCCTGAGGCTCTTTTTCTATATCAACCTACCAAAAATCAACACACAAAAACTTTTAAAAACTCCCCATCTCTCTTTTATCTATGGCACAACAACAAGGAATTAATATGCCCTCCGGATTCGGAGGATTAGTAAGCTATAAAGAAGAGTATGCAAGTAAATTTATGCTAAAACCGGCACATGTAATTGGGTTCATTATCCTAATCACTTTATTCCGTCTTGGCCTACCCTATTTCTTTTAAAATGTTAGGTGGAATAAATCCTCGGCAAATGCAAGGAATGATGAAAAAAATGGGCATGTCCCAAGAAGAAATTTCTGCATCTAAAGTTACCATAGAAAAAAATGACGGGAATAAAATAATCCTAGAAAACCCTTCCGTAACAAAAATAAAAATGCAAGGACAAATTAGTTTTCAAATATCTGGAGACGAACATGAAGAATCAAACGAAATTGAAACATCAAATGAAGACATCAAAACAATAATAGAAAAAACAGGTTGTTCAGAAAAAGAAGCAAAAGAAACTCTTGAAAAAACTCAAGACCTTGCCGAAGCTATTTTGGAATTATCTGAATAAAAAACATAATTATAAAAAGGTCGGGGGTCTTCTACCTCTTAGTTCTAAAATGGAAAACATCATACAAGAAAAAATAAGCGCAGATCATCTACTCTATGTTAGTTTAAAATATACAAAAACCTGTGACGTAATAATGAATCTCCTCCTAAGATGGAGAAAAATGATTGACACAGGAATAATTGCAATGCTAAATCATGCAAAAAATAAAAACAAGATTGATTCTATTTCGGAAAATGCAATTGGAAGAATAAAAGAAATAAAAGGGTTGTTCAAAAAAGACAAAGAGTTTTTAAAAGTAATAGACTTTTTCATGATGCTTCGTAAGTTGGAGGATTTGAAAACAGAAAGAATCGGGGAATTCAGAAAAAACGTGGCACTTAAAATTCAATTCAAAGGGGAAGAAGTTAATGTAAATTTGGAACAACTAAAGATCTACGCAGAAATGCTTGAAATATTTATCCGAACAACAAAAGAATTCCTCCTGAAAAAATAAAATGAAAAAAGTAATAGTAATAACTTCTGGGAAAGGAGGAGTCGGAAAAACCACGACTGCAATTAACCTGGGTGCAGCATTAAACAGCTTTGGAAAAGAAACTTTAGTTATCGATGCAAATTTATCTACCCCAAATATTGGAATTCATTTAAATTCTCCAGACGTACCAATTAATTTAAATCATGTCTTAAACAAAAAAGCAAAAGTCTTTGAAGCCATTTACGAACATGACTCTGGATTAAAAATAATGCCTTCTTCTTTATCAATAAAAGAATTGAAACAAATAAAACCAGAGAAAATAAAAGATTTCAAAGAAGATTTTTTAGACATTGCAGAATACATCATCATTGACGGTGCAGCAGGACTCACGGGTGAAGCCACCTCAGTAATGGATGTAGCAGATGAATTAATATTAGTTACAAATCCAGAGATGCCTGCAATAACAGACGCACTTAAAACAATTAAAGTTGCAGAAGAAATGAAAAAGAAAATTGCAGGAGTGATAGTTAATAGAGTCAGAAATAACAAATCAGAACTATCTCCAACAACCGTAAAAGAAATGTTAGAAGTTCCGATATTGGGAATGATTCCGGAACATATCGTTATGCAGGAAGCATTAAAAATGAAAAATGCCGTGGTTCACACGCATCCAAAATCAAAACCCTCGAGAGCATATAAGGAAATTGCTGCAAGAATTTGTGGAGAAGAATACAATTCTGACAAAGATAAACCAACAATTTGGGAAATTATTTTCTCAAGAAATAAATATTAAATAAAATCCAAAATATTTGGAATAAAATTTTCAGGATTCTTTTTAATCAATTCTAAAAGTTCATCACGATCAAACCACTTAATTTTCTCAAGTTCCTCTTCTTGAATCTTAAATTCAGAAAGATTTTTATCAACAACTGTTTCAAATCTTACACCAAAATAATTAGAAAATCCTTCATCAACTCTTTGTTTATTTTTAACCTTCATTTCAAAATCAACCAATCCAATTTCCTCTTCAGCTTCTTTAATAATATTTGATTCGTAAGTTTCACCTTCATCATTTGTTCCCGCAACTGCAGGTCCCCACTTCCCTGGATTTTTCTTTTTCGTTAATTTTCTTTGTGCAAGTAAAATCTGTCCAACAGAATTTTTAACTTGTAAAGCCGAAACCCTATAAATATCCCTAAAATTCAAAGTTCCTCTTTCCTTATACCCAATTATCTTATCATTTTCATCTACAATTATTATTTTTGTCATCTTAATATAAATCTTTTCTAATTAAAAATTAACCAACCCTACTTCCCAATTCAATGTCTCCATCAGGAGAAATCAAAACAACTTTTCCAGGATCTTCACTTGATGCAGCCAAAAGCATTCCCTGACTTTCAATTCCCCTCATTTTCCTAGATTTCAAATTAGAAAAATAAATAATCTTTTTCCCTTTCAAATCTTTTTTAGAATAATGTTCTTTAATTCCCGCACAAATTGTTCTCTCCCCAAGTTCCCCAACATCCAAATCCAATTTATACAATTTATCCGCCCCCTCAATATCAGAAACTTTTTTAATCTCCGCTACTCTCAAATCAAGCTTCGCCCAATCTTCAAAATTCACATTTCCGGTTGTCATAATTCCTTCAATCTTTTCTACTTTATTAGTTTTGCTTTTTTTATCCTTATTTTTACTTTCTCGGGGTGGGTGGTCGAGGGATTCCAAAACGGGAGCAGGAGATTCTTTTCTAGAAAACAAATTCTCTCCCTTGACAATCTTAACTTTCTCACCCAAAGATTTTTCAAATTCTTTCAAATCAAATTTCCACCCCCCAAACTTTTCAGCAATCTTTTCAGATGTCGAAGGAATAAAAGGGTAAAGTAAAATTGAAATTTTCTTAATTGCATCAGCGAGTTCATAAAGAACAGTTTTATCTTTAGTTTCCCAAGGTTTCTTGTTCTGAATATATTCATTACAAATATCAACAAAAGCAAAAATCTCATTCAAAGCTTTATCGAATTCAAAATTTTGCATTAAAGAATCAATTTTTTTAAAATCGATTTCTAAACTATTTTTTACTTTCTCAAAACCATATTTTTCCGCTAACGCAGTAACCCTCGAAACCAAATTACCCAATTTATTAGTCAACTCCCCATTATGCCTATCAACCAATGCCTGTTCGGAAAAATCCCCATCTTCTCCAAAAACAAAATTCCTACACAAAAGATATCTAATAGAATCCGCTTCATATTTTTTCAATAATTCTAATGGAGACACAACATTCCCCACAGACTTACTCATTTTCTTCCCATCCACCGTCAAAAAACCATGAACAATTATTTCTTTGGGAAGCTTCAATCCAGCACTAAGTAACATCCCCGGCCAAATTCCAGCATGAAATCTTAACATATCTTTTCCAACAACATGCACATCCGGAGACCAATATTTCTCAAATTTCTTTTTGGGATAACCAATCCCAGTCAAATAATTTGTAAGCGCATCACACCAAACATACATAACTTGGGAATCATCTCCT
>CAZFLO010000005.1:0-27939 GCA_964519005.1 Candidatus Woesearchaeota archaeon | reverse complement strand
ATAAAAATTCTTTATTGCGCAACTTGTTTATAAGATAAACAAATCACTTCACACATTCTCCTAACTATTGGCTTAGCTATTATTATAAAATAGATCACAAACAAATGACTGTTGTCTAATTAAAACTAATTTCATTTCAAGAAATAAATCCTTAATCAATTCGTTCAACAAACAACATGACTGCTTCTACATACATCATACCTTACATGTTGAACATATTTTTAAGGCACTCATCTTAGTTAATAACTAATCGAGAAATTTTACATTTATAAATCTTTCGTCATAAAAATGAGCTATTAGAAGTTTAAGTTTATCCTCGTTCATGAAGAAAATTTATAACCCTATTTTCTTTAGATATTTTATGGCATTATTCGAATACAAAAAGAAAAGAAAATTTGAAAAAACTTCTGAACCCAGGACGGGAAAAAAGAAATTAAAGAAATTTGTTTATGCAATTCAGAAGCATTCAGCGTCGCATCTTCATTATGATTTGCGTTTAGAGTTTGGAGGAGTTTTGAAAAGTTGGGCAATTCCAAAACTTCCACCGAAGAGAAAAGGCATAAAACGTTTGGCTATCGAAGTAGAAGATCATCCTTTAGGTTATGAAAAATTCGTTGGAACAATTCCCGAAGGAAATTACGGGGCAGGAAAAGTTGAAATTTGGGACAAAGGAAATTTCACCGTCGTGGAAGAAGAAAAAAACACAATCGTCGTCGACATAACTGGTGAAAAACTAAACGGAGAATATTGTTTAGTTAGAACAAAGTTTCAAGGCAAGAAAAATAATTGGATATTTTTTAAGAGATAAAATTTTATTTTTTCATTCCACCGATAGAAATTCTATAAGTTATATTTTCTAAATTATGTTCTGGAGGCCATTGCCAATTCAAATCAATTCCTTGTGTTTTCATTAATGCGGTAAAATTTGTTCCTCGTGCTTCAGCATTTGTTTCTACATATAATTTGGGATGCATCTCCATAAATTTTTGAATTTCTTCTCGGTGCTTTTTTCTAGCAGTTGGTTGCCATAATCGGGGGTTATATATTTGGCGATCAGTCCATTCGGAATGAGTTTTTCTCATTCTTTCTGCAAATTTTCCAACGGGATAAGATGTATAAATCAAATACATATCTTTTTCAAAATCTAATGAATCATCTAGCAAGCTTAAGTTGGGAGGACAATCTTTTCTTTTTCCATAATTTGGGCAACCTTTCGCATGACCGTGGTAGGGTTTTTTGCAAATTCCCTGAAAATTTTTATCCAATTCAATAATTTCTGGATTTATTTTAGTTATCATAAAATAAAATCATTGTTTTTATTTATATAAATTATTATAAACAAAAATATAGATATTTTTTTATGGTAGGAATATATCAAAGAAAAATTAATAAATGGTATTCTAATATCTCTTCTTCAAAATATGATCCTTGGATGTTTAGAGATACCCCTAAAGGTTCAAAAGAAAAATTGATGAATTACTTAGATTTTAAAAAAAATGATTGCATTATAGAACTTGGCTGTGGAACTGGCCAAAATATAAGATATTTTCCAGAAAGTTTAAATCTTCATTTGTTAGATATAAATAAAAATATGTTAAATTCAGCAAGGAATAAATCTAAAGACCAAAATGTTAAAATAAATTTTTATCAAGAAGATGCAAAAAATACAAGTTTTCAAGATTCTTTTTTTAACAAAGGAATTTTAACTTTTGCACTTTCAGGAATACCTGAAAATCAATTAGTATTAAAAGAGATGTCAAGAATAGTCGTTCAAAATGGTTTAATTGGTATTTTGGATTTTTCAAGTATAAGGTCCAATTTTGTAGGGGGAATAACTGGAATAAATAGTTTAGATGATTTAATCAATCAGTCATTTTTAAGAACAATAAAAAAAGAAACATTTGTGATAGTTCATGACGAACTAGAGTTTGATTATACTGGATATAGAGTTTATCTTCTTGAAAATAAAAAATAATTATTCATGAAAAAACCGAATCATTTCAACATCACTCGGAGTATACCAATTAAATAATTTTTGAAATCCTTTTTTCTTCAGAAGATTTCCAATTTTTTCATTTTCACTTTTAACATCACAAACAACATTTTTGTTTAATGATTTAGCAATATTCAATCGATAATCAGCAAGAGAGCTTCCAATACTTTTTTTTCGAAAATCAGGATGAACAACTAAACATTTGAATTGAAAGTAGTTAAGTTGATCTTCCAAGCCAATAAATTCTCTTTCATATTGTGTGGGATTTGTATTAGATAAAATTGTAAAGGAAGTATAACCCACGATTTGTCCTCCCCAGATTTCAGGTTTTCCGAGGTTAACTCGAGATCGTTTTGGTAATCCTTTTCTCAAAAATAGATCATGATTTCTAGTAGCTCTTTCGATATCTTCCGAATAAGGAATTCCTCCAAGAAAACTTCTATCTTGGGAATTTTGCATTAAAAATAAATCTCTTATTTTGTTTTTCATTTTCAAAAATTATTCATGAAAGAACCTAATCATCTCACTACCTTTTGGAGTTTTCCAAATTTTCTTTTCTTCAAATCCCAAATCTCCAAGTAATGAAATCATTTTTTTATTTTCTACTTTAACATCTCCTACAACATTTTTTTTATTTTTCATTGCAAAATCCAAACAAGCATTCATAAGTTGTGTTCCTATTCTTTTATTTCTAAATTCAGGATCCACAACGAGTTGCCTGCAATGCACATAAGTTAAAGGATTTTCCAGACCAATAAATTCTCCCTCATATTTCATTGGAGTAGCATTTTTTAAATTAGTAAAACAAACATAACCAACTGGGATGCTTTGGTCATAGGCAACATCTCCAAACCTAGTTCTTTGCCGGGCAAATTTATCTAGACTCAAATATCTTTGATAATTATTAATTTCTCTTTCCAATTCAGAACTAAAAGGAATTCCTCCTAAAAAATTCTTTTCCTTTCTATCCAATTTTAAAAAAATTTCTCGAACAAAATTACTTAAAACCATTAATTTAAATGTCAAAGGCCATATTTAAGAATTATTGCGATACAATTAACCCTTTACTTTCCATTTACCATTAATTACAGGAAGTAATTGAACCAATCCCCCCTCGTAGAGAACAGCGTTCGCTCCAAGCCAACGACTTGCACTCCCATCAGTATATGGGAGATCTAATCGAGTACTTGTACCAACAATAACGGTATTTCTCATTATTTCTGGAGCATGAGTATGGCCAGTAATACTCTTACCAAATGCAACTTCCCTACTTCTAACACTGCCTCTTGCACCACTAATTCCTTTGTGTCCATGGCTAGCAAGCTGCCATCCCCAAACTTTGTGATCATCTCTTAAATCTAAGAAATTAACATTAGAAGGAATTTTTCCCATCATTTTAAAGCCTGCTTCTACAGGATTCCCTCCCTCTAACATTTCTACGGCCAATTTTGTTGCAAATTTAGCATTCCATGGCTCTTTCAAAAAATCTCCTGAATTCAAATGTCTGTCTGTAAAAGCGCCATGGTTGGAATAAACAAGATTAATTTCGGTACGAGGGTTTGCTTTTGCAAGCCTTACCAATTCCTTATATCCTGCCATATATTCTGTTGCCATGTCAAGTCTACCGTTTTCCCATTCAATTGCTCTTTGAATAACATTTAATTTTTCATGAGGGTTTGAGGAATGCCCATTCGGAAAATCATGTAAAAATAATCTTTTTGGATTAAAAAATTTCAACATTTCATCATTTGCTTGAATTGTTTTTAGATCATGGTCTCCCCAATGAATGTCTCCTAGAACTAAGGCTTCAATGTTTGCTTTTCCCACCACTTTGTTTCCATCATATATCTTTCCCATATCGATAAACTTTCCATTTCTCATGGCAGGAACATGCCTAACATTAAAATAAGTGTTATCAACAACCTCCATGACAACAGCACCATATTTATGTTCTTTTTTTGCCATATCTCCTTTATGGTTATGTTGGTTGTAATTTGGACGAGTACACGCACCTGTTGTAATTAATAATTTAGGTAAACGACCGTTTCCTGCTGCAATTGATTTAAATCTTTGTTTTGAATGAGCATAAATTCTTGTTTGGTCTCCCTGAACTATTCGGTCTCTACTAGTTGAAGGATCCATATTTTGAGGAGGAACAATATCGTCTGAAACAATACAATTTTTGTTTAATCGAATATTTCTGTCTTTTGGATGGTAAACGTCTGAATTATTCATAAAAAATCTATCAGCAAATTCTTCAGGATATTCAGTTGCGTCCATACCATTCATGCTAAGGTACATTATTTTAGCTTCATTGTCGTCACTGTATTTTTGAAATCCTTTAATAAGATTTTTATTTGGAGCTCCTTTCGTATAATCTGGCCCATATAAATCACTATTTTTTCCATTTTGTTTTGCTTGAAATGCAGTAATTAAATATTTCTTTGTCATCCGTAAACCCTCTTTCTAGTTTCTTCCACAGACAAAGCCCTAGAGCAATCTAATTTTTTAATTGGAGTAATAATTCCAAATTCATTAATTTCATAAGCTTTTTTTCCATTTCCCATAATATGTTCGACTTCCCAAAATGCTCCAGCTCCAATCATTCCATCTTCAAATGGCAAAACTGTAACTTGTTCCATGAATGGCAAAATAACATTAAAATAATAATTCATCCCTCTTCCTGTATGTTGTTTCCAAAGAGGATAGTTTTCTTGATTTTGATTTGGATTATAAACCGGCATATCTTCAAATGCTTGTGATAAAATTTCTACCAATTCAGACTCAACATTTCCGTGAACATTAAATTTTCCCCCAACATAATAATTAACAGGGTGTGCAAAATAATTGCTGTTGGGCAAAATTCCAGAAATGGCCTCAAGTGTTTTTTTCTGCAAAGGGTGTTCATCAACTTCTAAGTTTTCCCCTAGACCTATTGCATGAATTCCATTTGTTTCAATTCTTTCTTCATAGCCCGGAAGGTTATGATATAATTCAACACATTCTTCAATAGAATTAACTTCTGGAAGAACTCGTCGAAGGCCCTCATTTAAAATCATTTTCTGCACTGAAGGATATTTTTCATTATACGAAACTTCATATTCGATCGGACTAATAGTTTGTATTGGCTTAAATTCCGGATTTACAACCCTTCTTGAAACTATGTCTTCTGGAATAATATTTTGATAAGATTTATGTTCTTTAGAAAAATCAGGAACTCTTCCTTCAACCTCTTTCCCCAGATCTTTGATTTTAAGATAATTTTCAACAAAAATGTCGAACACCCACTTTTTTCTCTCCCCCATAAAAAATAAAATCTTCCAGTCTTTTTAAAAATTTATATTCAAAAAATTATCTTCACAAGTTTTTCTTATCAAAATGTTTTCATTCACTTTAGGATTGTAAGAAATCATTTAACAAATATAATTCAAAGAAAATAAAATTAATCGTCTTCGCCAGTCCAGAAATCCATGTCAGCCAGCTTAGAAGTATCTTCACCTTTTTCTTTCAAATATCCTCTTGCTAACAAGTAAAAGATTAAACCAATTGATTTTCCGCTTTTATTATTCCCAATAATAACTTGCGTAGCCCCTTTACTAAAATTGTTAGTTCCACAAATCATCAAAACTTCTTTCTTAACATCCAAAGTATCTTTCAAAGCATTCTTATCCAACCAACCGTCTGTAACAATTGTAAGTTCAGTTTCAAAGAAATCCTCCAGCTTAGTATTAGTCATAACTCCCGCAGGATATTTTTTAGTAAAAACCCTAATTCCAGTTGCTTGACTAAATAACTTAGCAGCTTTCCAACCAGATTGTCTTTTACAAACTAAAATAACATCTTCCGGATTAAATTTAGATAAATATTTTATTCCTGCTTTCAATTTTTCATCAATTAAATCAGTATTAAAAATAGCAAGGCCATCAGCCCTTCTTCTATAAACAAATTGTTTCATATCTGGAGTTACAACTCGAGTCCCCAAATAAATTCCAGTCTTAACATATTCTTCCAAATCAACAAGCATCTCGCCCTTTTTCTTAGATGCCTTAACTTCTGCTTTCAAAGCTTCAGTATCCAACTTATCAGTTTTTTCAGCCATTAACTTAGCGGCCTTTTCTTTCAATGCTTTTAATTTATCAGCTCTAGAAGTTTCTTTTTTGCCCTCAACATCTTTCTTAGAAATCTCAATCTTTTTGTCCTCATCTTCAATTTTCAAGGGCACGTCATTGGATGTTGGAACAACTTCCACAGATTCTGCCTTTGCAGCCTTCTCCAAGTCCTTTCCAACTAATTCCTTGTCCGGAGTTGCTTCAATTTTTTCCTCAACTTTTTTAGTTGCCATACGAATTTACACGAAAATTAGTTTATAAAACTTTTCGTTAGAAAATCACTTCAAACTCTTTTCAATTTCAATAAGTCTTTTTATTTTAACTTCTCTCTCGGGACCAGTAATTCCACATTTAATAAAATCCGCTCCAAATCCAAAAGCAAAATCCGCGAGAATACTCTCCATTGTTTCTCCGCTCCTGTGGGAAAAAATCATTTTAATTTTATTTTTCTTTGCAAGCTCAACGACTCGCGAAACATCAATCAAAGAACCATTCTGGTTAGGTTTCATAATTAAAGAATTAATGGCATTTAGCTCGATTGCCTTTTCCAATCGCTTATAATTTGTAACAGTCAAATCATCTCCCACAATCAAACATTTTTCTTTAGAATTTTTTAACAATTTAGCATGACTAATAAAATCGTCTTCACTGAATGGATCTTCAACATAAATCAACGGAAAATTTTTAATCAAATTAGAAACATACATAATTTGTTCGTCACTTGTTCTGTCCAAGGGAGGATTATTGTAATGGTATTTTTTTCTTTTAAAAAATCCAGAAGAAGCAATATCAAGGCCCAAAGGAATTTTTGTTTTCTTCAAAATTTCTAAAACTTCTTTTTCATTTAAAGAAGTCATCCAAGCATTTTCATCATTCTTTTTACTTTTAAATTTCGAATCTTTTTCTTTCAGAAATTCTTCTGCAAGTTTTTTACCTTCGCTATTAATTTTAAAGCCTTCAATTGCAGAATTTGGTTTTGGAATAATTAAAAATTCTTGAAAATCCGGCCTTTTACCAGAAACCAATTCAGAATGAAGTCCCCCCCCAATACAGTTTCCAACAAGCCGAGGAATTTGATTAGCTCGAGGCGCCTTGGATTTATTCAAGAGGTCATGGGCTTCACGAATAATTTTCCAGATTTCCTTTTTTTGCTCTTTTGCAATTGCCTTTAATGTAGCACATTCGAGAGCCAATTGAGTATTTCCTCCGACATGCCCTTTAACAATATCTTCAACTCTTCTCAAGTCTTCAAATTTTTCCAGATGCTCTTTAGAAAAATAATCCGAAAGTTTTCCAAGAGAATCTATATCCGTCTCTAAAGATTTTTTGTAAGATTTGGTTTCATGTTTTCCTTTAGATTTTCCATTCGGAGCAGAAGAAGTAAATTTTCCGACGTTTGTATCAATAGAAACCTCGACAGTAAGATCTCCTCTAGAATCTTTGATGGATCTACCTTTGACCCCTTTAATTATCATAATAAGAAAAAGGCATCTTGATTAATAAATATTGTTACTTCAGAAGATTATTCTTAATTCTCATGAACCAATAAAAGCTATCTTCCTCATTCTTTAATGGATCTAAAAATATCTCTCTTATTTGATTTTTCGAAAGATCATTATTCAAGTATTTGTCAAATAATTTTTCTCCCATTGGATATGCTTGGTTATAAATTAAATATTCCTGATTCAAATATCCTTCTTTAGAAACATCCAAAATTTTTTGGAAAATTTCATTGAAATTTAATTTTTCAAATTCATCTTTGGTTCCTTCATAAACATTTTTTCTTGAATTTGAAATTAATCTAGAAGAGAAGTAACCAAGAGTTTCAACAATCATTTCAGTAAAATATAAATCTAATAAATTTCTATTTTTATTTTTTAGATTTGAAAAATGAATAAAGTGTCCAACTTCTTCTGCCAAAACGCTTTTCTTTAATGTGGCAAGTAAAATAACATTATGATTTCTAAAACAACAACCAGCTTTATTTTTTTTAACCAAATCAAAATATTCTTCTCCAATTTCTTCCTTAATGCCCAATTTACCAAAAGCAAAAGGCCCCCCAACATAATAAATTTCAGGCAATTTTCCAGTATCAATTCCTATTTCATTCTCCAATTCAAATAAAATTTCGTAAGATCTTTCTTCTGCAATCCGTTGTAAAGATTTCACCATGATGCAAAATAAATATAGAACTATAAAAATAAATATGTAATCAAAAACAATTCTATTGCGTAGTACCATTCAAATTCGCTTCATCTTCAACTTCATCCGAAGGTTTAGCAAGTTCCATGATTTCCCCTTCTTCGATAATCTCTTTTTCAATTTTAGCCTCGATATCTTCTTTAGCAGAATCAGCAAGTTTCGGAGTTTTAATTCTCTTCAATTCCCCTTCTTTCATCTTAGGCATTGGTTTTTTAACTGAAATAGGTAAAACATTAGAAGCCAATTCTATTTCAGCAATTTTCAAAGCATCAAAATTAATTCTTTCCAAATCCTCTTCGCTAATTTTCAAAAGTGGAGGAGCATTCATTGCAATTTGAAGCGCTCTTGCACCCAAAATTCTAGCCCTCTCATATTTTGTAAATTCTTGTTCCATTTTATAAATATTTTTTGTGTTTAACTCTTTTAAAGTTTTCCTTTTCAAAGATTAAAATTACTTTATAGCTTTTTCAATTTTGTCCAAGATTTCTTCAGAAATTCTCGCTGAAATTTCAAAAACTTTTTTGATTTCTTCAATTTCTAAAGCAGCACTATTGCTTTTTTGTAGGGAAGAAATAACTCCTTTCGAAGATCCAATTGTTGTTCTAGATTCGCTAACATCTTCTTCGTCTCGAGTAGGATCAACAATCAAAGTTTTACCTAACTTATGAACACTAACAGCAACGGGAACAATGTCTGTCAAAGGCAATCCTTCATCAGTTAATTCGTCGTATAAAACTTTATCTTTCTCAGCATCATATTTTGGAACTTTCGCAATTTTCATTGCAGCAATAGCTCCAATAGTTGCAGCATCCATTAAGTTTCCGTCATCATTCACAGAATAAACATCTACAAAAACAGTCCAAACTTTTTTCCCTTCTTCAATACACAATTTCTCAAAATCAACAAATCCACTTTCTCTAATTCCTCGATCAGTAACTCTTGCCCATTCGATTGCTCCAATCTTTGGAGGTCCAGATTCATATCTTGGAGAACTCAAAGGTAACAGTTCTGCAGTAACCATCAGGTTTCCTTTTGTCGGAGAATCAGCATAAGGTTCACTTGTTGCCATTTTGATTCCAACAATAACTTCAGTTTTACCTAACCTAACTCTAACCGATCCTTCTGCTTTTATTGATACATCCTTTTCGATTGTCAATTCTCTAAATTGTTCAGGTGTTCTACCGTCGAATCTTTTACCTTCTTCCAAATAGGATTTCATTCTATTAGCAGTTGTTTTTGGTGTTGTTCTTACTTTATCCATTTTATTTTATATCCTCCACAGCTTTTTTTAATGCTTCTTTTTGAATTTCATAAATTTCTTTACATGCAACATTTGCCATGTCCACAGATTCTTGAAGTTGTTTAACTCCGATCTTTCCATCCAATTGCATATGTGTAACTTTTCCACTAGTAGTCATTGAAATTGGAATATCAGTAGGTCCTTCCCCTTCTTCAAAATCTTCTTCTTCTTTTGTCAAATCCACAACAAGAGTTTTATCCAATTTTCCAATTGAAACACTTGAAACCATGTCCTTCATTGGAATTCCTGCATGAGCTAAAGCCATAGCAGCAGCATTAATCCCAGCACATCTTGTCCCAGCATCAGCCTGAATAATATTAACATGTACGTCAACAACTTGATTTGGATAATCTTCTAACATTACAACCGGCTCTAATGCCCATTTAGTGATCTCTGAGATTTCCATAGCTCTCCTATTTCTTCCAGGTCTAATTCTGTCATCAACCGAAAAACTAATCATATTATATTCACATCTCAATTGCCCTTTTCTAGGATTTTGTTGATGTTGGGGATGCATTTTCTTAGGACCATAAACTGCAGCAATCGCAATTGTCTTTCCTGATTGAAACATTGCACTTCCATCTGCACAAGGGATTACTCCAACTTTAGCTTTAACAGGCCTCATTTCAGTTACAGATCTTCCATCGGGTCTTTGGAACGAGTTTTTAGAACTCGTTTCTTTCACATTATCTGAGGATGATTTAAATTCTGTCATTTTATTTCTTCTCTCCAAACCATTTAGTTACCATTTCAGTTAATCCAGTTAAATGTGATCTTTCTTCAATATATAGAATTGCTTTCTTAGCAAATAATTCTTTATCGATTGCACTCCCTTTAACCAAAACAGTTCCATTTTGACCAACAGTAATATCACAACCAGTATTGTCTTTAATTAATTTAATCATACTTCCTTCTTTACCAATAATTCTTGGAACCTTGTTAGAATTAACATTGAAAATTAATCCTTCGCCAACTTTTCCAAGTCCCCGAGATTTCAAACTCAAATCGATCCCTCTTTTATTAATAGACCAAATCTTAACAAGAACCATTTCATCAATAGCTAATACTTCTTCCATAGCATCTTTGTTAACATATTTTGGAACTTCCATTAAAGATAAGAATGCAGAATCTGAAGCGCCAATGTCAATCAACCACCCATTAGCCAAAACATTTTCAATTTTTCCAATAACAACATTTCCTCTTCGAGGATGATAAACTCCAGATAAAGGAATAACTTTAATTAAATTATTTTGCTCTTCAGCTAATCCGTATCTCAAAGCAAGAATCTTTCCGTCCTTTTTTTCCGTGGAATCTCCTGGAAGGTACTCGTCTCCTTCAATAATTATTTCGCCCGGAACTACTATTTTTCTATCCATCTTAATTGTTTATTAATTTGCCTTTTTAATTGTTTCTATGATTCACTTGACATTTTTAATTATGCCAAATATTTTGGTCTAATTTAACCTAATTCTTTAACTTGATAATATTTATTTCCAATCTTTAAAGTGTAAGCATTACTAGTAAAAGCTAATTTTTTTGCAAACGGTCCAGAAGTAATTTGTTTGATAAAACTAATTGATTCTTCAGGCGATTTTATTCCCTGATTTTTATTATCCCCAAAAATTCTATCAATAAATTTCATTTTATTCTTCTTTGATTTCTTCAGCCAAAGCAGACCCTTGAGTCACAGAATTAAGTTTATCATAAAAGTCCAGAATGATTCCCGCAGGAATATTAACAACAACTTCTAAACTTCCATCATTAAGCCAATTTTCTTTCTCTTTATGCTGGCTGATAACTCCGTATGCTTTTCCAGTGTGAATTGCTGGAATTGTAATTTTAATTTTTTTAGTTTCAATTCTTATTGGAATTATCGAAGATATCTGCGCAAGAATATCCTGGATCTGCAAATCAATTGGGGTGTTCTTTATATTAACATGAGCCTGTTCCAATGCACTTCGAATTCTATCTGGAGAAATTGGATTATTTGTTTGCGGATCAATAGCATTTCTAGCCAAAAAATCAACAACTTGTTTAATTTTCTTTTCCTGCTCTTCGCTTCGATGACTTTGATCAACCAAAACTTCACCCTGCTTCACAATAATTTTTCCAATTTCATCGATATTTGTAGTTTTGAAAGCGATGTCCAAATCATTATTAGCAGCAACATCTCCTCGCTTAGCATTAGAAAAAACTTTATCCCCCTCGACAAGCAAATATTCCGATTCACCTTTACGAACTTTCAAAGCATCAGCCATATTCACAATAATTTCAAAATGCAAACCATTCTTTGTTATTCGAGCGATAGTGTTTCCAGCCCCCACATCAAATTTTGCATGTTCTTGTTGAATTGCCATTTTATTCTTTTATTAATTGTGATAACTCTTTTTTAATTTTATCCAAATCGGGGAACTTTTTCGTGATTGTCACTTTTGTATTTTCTAAATTTGGCCCATTTTTTTGAATGAATATTATATTTGAAGTTCCTCTCCCATACATTTCACATCCTTTTCCTGGTTTTTGTTTTAAATTCTTTTGAGATTCCAAATAATTTCTAATGCAACCATAATTTTCCCCTCCAAAATTCATAGTTTCAAACATTTCTCCAATCATTTAAACCCCTCAATCGCCTTTCCATCTATCCGAGTAATCCCTTCTTTTTTATTTTCCAAATAAGCAACTTCAAACCTTTCAATATCAAATTTATCTTCCTGAACTTCCTTCAAAATTTCCACAGCCAATTTAATTCCTTGCTTAACATCCAAAGTTTTCTTGTACTTCTTCCTCAATTCATCTTTCACTTTAGAATCAGTTTCCCCAATAGCATTTGCAAAATATTCAAAATAATTTCCAGTAATATCACTTGAATACAATCTAGGTTTTCCATTTTGAATTCCCGCAACCATCAAAGCAACTCCAAAAGGTCTTGCCCCGCCATATTGCGTAAATTGCTGTTTCAAATCCGAAATTTCCTTGATAATTAATTCCGGTTCAATAGCCGAATCATAAGTCATCCTATTTTGCTGAGCTAAAACTTGAGCCTTATTGATCAAAACTCTCGCGTCACTCATAATTCCAGCAACACTCGAAATCAAATGAGAGTCAATTTCATAAATTTTCTGAGCAGAAGAAGGCACAATCAATTCATCATCAATTCTTTTATCAGCGAGGATAAAAACCCCATCAGAACAAACCATTCCAATGCTTGAACTTCCCAATCGGACAGTTTTCTCCGCATATTCCACTTGAAGCAAATGCCCTTCTGGTGTAAACATTGTCGCGGTCCTATCATAACCCATTTGTTGGTGTTGAATATCTGTTGGCATGTCCATTTTAGAATTTCCTATATGAAAAAATAGTTTGCTCAATTTAAAAGGTTTTTGGACAAAACCTTTTAGTATGATATTATCACAATTACTCATTCAAAACGGAAAAATCAAAACAATCGATAGTTTTTTAAATTAATCTGCAATTAAATTCTTATGACAAGCAAAGAAAATAAAATAAAAAAGAATTTCTTTAAATCTAGCTTAGCTTGTCGAATTGCCTATGCATGAAGTCCCCAATTTTTGTGGGGAGAACTATGCAAAATAAATTAAATTTTCTATAAATGCTATGATTTCTATACAAAACTTATCCAAAGCCTTTGAAAGAGAAAATTTGTTTGAAGATCTTAATTTAGTTATCCATCCAAAAGACAAAATTGCGTTTGTTGGAAAAAATGGATCCGGAAAAACAACCTTTTTTAATTGCCTAGCAGGCAAAGAAAGTTTTAATGGGAGAATCCTCATTTCAGATATTAATATAAGTTTAATGGAACAAGAACAAAACTTTTCTAATTTAGATAGAACTTTTGAAGAATATTTGAATGATAAAAGAAAAGAATTAGAAAAAAGAAAAAAACATCTAGAAAGAGAAATTGGAAACCCAGAAATCTATGAAAATGAAGAAAAATTCAATTCTTTAATGGATGAATATAATCTCCTGTTAACAGATCCTTCTTTTGATACTGAACAAGAAAATACCAAAAAAATTCTTAAGGAGCTGAATATGGATAAATCACTTTTGAATCAAAAAATTAAGAATCTTAGTGGAGGCCAGAAAACTAAATTAAGATTGGCAGAATGTTTGTCCAAAAAAGCAAATTTTTATTTGTTAGACGAACCAACGAATAATTTAGATTTAGTTACAAGAGATTGGCTGGAAAATTATGTAAATACTAAAATAGAAAGCTTAATTGTTATATCCCATGATAGATATTTCTTGAATAAAGTAGTAAAAAAAGTTTGGGACTTGGAAAATAAACAGATAAAAGAATGGAAGTACAAATTTAAAGAATATTTAGATAGAAAAAAAGAATACCTGAAAGTCTTAGAAAGAAAGTATCTTGATGCAACAAAAAGAAAAGAAAAGATGCTCGAATCTTCTAAAGAAAAAAGGCAGTGGGCAACAATTAATAGAAGTAGAAAATTAAGGGTAATAGCAGATAGACTTGAAAGAGATGCAAAAAAATTAGAAGATGTAGAAAACCCTTTTGATTTTTTAAAAGATATAAAAATTGGATTTAATAGTAAAAGTTTGCATAATTGCACAGTCTTTAGATTAGAGAATATCCAAAAGAAATTTGATAAAACCTTATTTAAAGATGTAAATCAAGAAATTGAATTCGGAGAAAAGATTTGCATAATTGGAGAAAATGGAACAGGAAAATCAACTTTTTTGAAAATGTTAATCGGGAAAATTCCTCCTTCGGAGGGCGAACTATACAAAAGAAAAGATATCAAAATTGGTTATTTTGATCAAGAGTTAGAAGGAATAGATAAAGAACAAACAATTATGGAATTTGTTATTAACGAAACAGGAAAGGATGAAAATCAATTAATCTCTATTCTTTTAAAATATGGGTTTGCAAAAGAAAGTTTTCAGAAAAAAATAAAGTATCTTTCAGGAGGGGAAAAAGGGAGATTAAATATTTTGAGAATCACTTTGGAAAAGAATAATGTCTTGGTTTTAGATGAACCTACAAATAATTTGGATATCTATTTAATTGAATCTTTAGAGAATGCATTAAAAGAATTTGAAGGAACAATTATTTTTGTATCTCATGATAGATCTTTTGTAGAGAATATAGCGACAAGAATTTTAGAAATCAAAGACAAAAAGATGTTCAGTTTTAGGGGAAATTATTCTGAATTTTTAAAAAGCTAGTTTATTTTCCCAAACCTTTCAAAGTTCCACTAACTTTCAGAACTTCAATTTTTTCAGGCCACACAGCAAAACTAGCACGAATCTTATCCAAACTTTTCCGATTAATAGATAATATGTTGTTTTTTATAAAAGTTGGAACAGCTTCACTCATCCCCAAAACACCAATAAAATCTTTAATCGCGGAAGGAACTTCTTTTTTCAAGTTTTTCCCTTTTAGTAACAAATATCTTTTATTTTCTTTATGTGATGGAATTAGGGGTTTCATTTTATATTAAATATAGTCTAAATGGCTTTTTATATTTTTAGAGCTTGGAAAGTTTTTAGTAAGAAAGAAATTTTTCATTGATAGGAGGGTTTCTAATTCTTAGGATAGATAGTTGACTTCGCCGAAAGATAAGTTTTTATATACATTTTCTTTATTTATTTTAAGATGTCAAAGAAAAATCTCGAAAATAAATGGCAAGTTTGGTTAATTGTAATTTTAATTATATTGGGTATTCTTTGGTTTCTTAGTAGTTCATCTAATTCTGGAGAAAAGTATTTGAAAGAAAAATACGAGGTTTTAGAATCATTTTGTGTTGATAGTGGGGCAGGAGTAGATATGAAATCTTTAGGGAGCAGAGATGAACAAGTTCGTGATGGGCTTATTAATTTATATAGAGATTGTCAAAATTCAGAATACTATTATATAACTATTCTCGAGCCAACAAAAGGATGTCTTTATTCTTTTAACGGAGAAATTATAAAACTTTGGTATAATAGTATAGGGCAAGATAATTTTGTTATTCCAGAGGCAAGTAAAAAAATTATTGAAGAGGATGCAGGATTTATTATTTGGAGGTCTTGGGCAAGTGTTTATTATGTAGATGAGGAATTAAACGGAATTTCGGGGATGACAGCTTCTCAATTGATGTTATCTTTGGCATATAAGGATTATCTTGAAAATGGAATAACTAAATCTACATTATATTCTATTATAGGGTATGAAACAAGTAATTCACTTAATTGTGAATAAAATTATGGAAATTAAAGAAAAATAAATTTAAATCTTTGCGTTTTATCTATTTGGAGGCTTCCCAGCAGAATTTAATTTTGCATCTAATGCAGCTTTTTTTACTTGAGTGATTGCAGGTTGCACATAATAAAAATCAAAGAGTTGTTCTAAAACATCTAAAGTCCATTCTGTTTCTCCTTCCTCAATATCAATAATTTCTCCGCTATTGGTAGACTTCATTGGATGTGCTGCAAAGTTTCCAATATTTCTAATTGCATCTATTGCATCACTTAAATGACTTGGAAGAGTTTGCATTGCTTCTCCAATTTCATCAAACAAATTTTTTTCCGTTACTCCTTTTTCTCTAAGCATATTTTGTAAACATCTTCTTGCTAAGGCAGCTGAAGCTTTCGAACTCAATGGTTCAACTAAAGATGCTTCATTAAAATCTTTAGCAATATTTTCTGGAATTTCCTTTGGTGCAGAATTCCTAACAGCTCCCAATGGGTGAATCATTTTTTCATCAAAAAATAAAATAATTTCTCCACATTCAGCACATCTGCAAGAACGCAATTGTTTAATTTTATCTTCTGTGCCTGTAATTAACATGAAATTCCCGAAGTGTGAAATTCTTCCCCCACTTCTTTCTTTAACATCTTCAAAACGATTAGGAGTTTTACAATGAGGACATGTTCCTTTTTGATTAGATACAATTACCATACAAAATTTACAAATTCAAACTTTTTAACACTTTCTTCAAAGATTCTTTTAAAAAAACAAATCAAATAAAAATCCCCATTTTCTCTCTCAAATATATCCTTCCTTAATTTCCCCTAAAATACATTAGTCGTCCCAACGACCTCCCTCAACCTAAAAAGAAAAATTAAAACTTTGTGTTTTCATTTCTCCTTACGATAAAAACACTTATTTGTTAACTTCCTACCAATAAACTTAAAATCAGTCTTTCTAATCAAAGCATTAGAACAAATTTCCTCAAAAGCATAAACTTCAATTTCTTTACCTAAACTTTTAATTGCCCTAACTAATGGAGCAAAATCTCCATCTCCTGAGATCAAAATAGCTTTATCATATTTGTCTCTATTTGCATCCATAATCATATCAATAGCCAACTTAATATCATCGCCCTTAATCGAATAAAACTCCTCATTCGAATCATTCAACCTCTTTTGTCTCTTACATAAAATAACCTCAAAATTTTCAAGTTCTCTAATACGATTGAATAATTTTTGTTGTCTTTCCCACTTATTAATATTCAATCTCCTCTTTAAAGAAGCATTATAATAATTAGTTTTTATCATTTGATTTCCCTTAGAAATTTCTTTAACAAATTTATCAAAATCAAACATAAAATCATTATATCTCTTATTTATAGTTTTTATTCCATAAACAAAATTAGCACCATCAATATAAATGGAAATTCTTTTTTTCATTTTAATAAAAAGTGCCGGCGTTGCGAAAAGCAAAACCGGGAACACGGTTTGCAGGATATCCGAAGACTTAAGGCATTCCCTGACACCTTAATAGAATTAAAGATTCTTATTATTTAAGCTTTTCGTAAGACAATATTAATACAATTTTCAGTAATTATGATATCAAAGATTTTCCTTGCCACGCCTTACAAGTTCCATTCAAATTCTAAAAGGAGAAAGTTGATGATATAGCCTTGAGGGGAATGCTGGACGAAGGCGTTCTGACAAAAGATTTACAAGCAGGCTATATTCCTCCAAACATGTATAACCTTTTAGATAATTTTCTGAATATGGAATAAAATATTCTGCTCCGCATTCTCCACAAACCTCTAAAGGATCTTCTTTGGAAAAATTTTTCAGGGAATATTTTTCACCACAACAATAACATATTAATTCCTTTAATCCTTTATCTGATTTGTCTATTTCCGATTCCATATTTTTATCAAAATATTTTAATTTACATACCAATCCCAATAACTTCAATCATATTCGAACACTTCAACAGATTTATATATATTTATTTTTTAAAGATTTTATGGATAAAAAAGTTTTGGCAATAGGAAGCATACTTATCATGATTGGAATCGTAACAGCAACAACTTTCTTATTTATTTTTCCATATCAACCTGATCAACCTCCTAAAGCAAATGATGCGAATTCTTCACAAGAAGGAATTTTGGAAGTAGTAAATGCTAATAATCAATTCGCTTTTGAATTATATTCAGAATTAAATAAAGTTGAAGGTAATAACATGTTCTATTCTCCTTATAGTATTTCAACAGCAATCGCAATGACTTATGAAGGGGCAAGAGGAAAAACTGCAGATGAAATGAAATCAGTTTTTCATTATCCAGAAAAGGAAATATTAAGATCAAATTCAGCGGCGATTTACAATAATTTAAACAAAGTGAACAAAGCATATGAGTTGATGACTGGGAATGCTTTATGGGTTCAAGAAGATTGTCCTTTTCTTGAAGAATATAAAAGCAATGTTGAAGAGTTTTATGGGGGAAAAGCAGCTGTTTTAAATTTTATTACAGAAACAGAAAAATCTAGGCTAACAATAAATAGTTTTATTGAAGAACAAACAAATGGTAAAATTAAAAATTTAATTCCTCGGAATAAACTAAAATCTTCAGTGAAATTAGTGATTACTAACGCTATTTATTTTAAAGGAGATTGGGAATGGAAATTTGATAAATCTGATACGGTTGATCAAGATTTTAAAATAACTCCAGAGGAAGTTGTTAGAGTTCCAATGATGCATATGGCTCCCGATAAAACGGAATTTAATTATGTAGATATGGAAAATTTACAAATTTTAGAGCTCCCATACAAAGGAGAGGAAATTTCTATGTTGATTTTATTGCCCAAAGAAAACTTGGAAAGTATTGATTCAGATTTAAATTCAGAAAAACTTGAAGAGTGGAAATCTCAAATGCAAAAAACAAAATTAGACAAAATTTATCTTCCGAAGTTTGAATTTGATTCAAAATATTTCATGAAAGAAACTTTAATAAAAATGGGAATGCCAACTGCATTCGGTGATACTGCAGACTTTTCTGGAATGACCAGCGCAGAATCTCTTAAAATAGGTTCTGTGATTCATCAAGCATATGTTAAAGTAGATGAAGAAGGGACAGAAGCAGCGGCCGCAACGGCAGTTATAATGGTTACAAAAAGTTCCCCAATGCCCGGAAAAGTTTTCAGAGCCGATCATCCGTTTATCTTTTTAATTCAAGAAAAAGAAACAGGAAATATTTTGTTTTTAGGAAGGGTTACTGATCCCACAGTTCAATAAGAAGATTGTTGACAAAATTTCCCAACATTTTTTAAATCAAAATATCTTTTATTTTCTTTATGTGAGGGAATTAGAGGTTTCATTTTATATTTTTGATATGTTTTTTATAATATTCATATCCTACAAGAATAGCATATGTGACTACAATTATGAAAAGATAATCTTCTAAAGGAATATATCCGAAAAAGAGATTTAAAGTTCCAACCCCTGGATAAAACCAATGCCCCCTCCAAACAGCATAATTATCCCAAATCCCTCCAATAACCAAAACTGATGCATACATAACAATCATTTGTATTTTGTTCTTGAATAATTTTATTTTATCTAATTTATGAAATAAGAAAATTATTATAAAAATCCCAATTTCAATTAAAAGGTATTCCATAAAAATAATTAGAAAATTAACTTATTAAATCTTTCATTTCCCAACATTTTTTAAATCAAAATATCTTTATACTATAAATTAAAATGGAAGTTTGTACAATTGGTGGATATGAGGAAGTAGGAAAAAATATGACTGCGGTAAAAGTGGGAGAAGATGTTTTTTTATTTGATTGCGGATTTTATTTGCCCGGAGTTATAGAATTACAAGAAGATCATGAAAAGGAATATTCAACTAAGGGACTAAGAAGAGTTGGAGGAATACCCGATGACAGAGTTTTAGATAAAAATGGTTGGAGAGGAAAAGTAAAAGCTTTATTTCTCTCACACGCCCACTTAGATCATGTTGGAGGTATTGCATATCTTGCAGATCGTTACCCAAATGCAACAATTTTTGGAACGCCTTTCACAATAAAAGTTTTAGAATCTCTTTTAGAAGATTCTCATATAGATTTATCCAACAATATAAAAACAGTTCAATCAAACTCAACACACTCAATTCCTGGAGCGGATAAGGATGCAAAAGTTGAATTTGTTCATACAACCCATTCAACAATTGATTCAACCTTTGTTGTTTTACATGCAAAAGGGGGTTCTTTCTTTTATGCTTTGGATTACAAATTTGACGATACTCCCACAATGGGCCCTCCACCAAATTATTCCCGATTAAAAGAAATAGGAGAAAATGGTGTTAAGATAGCAATAATTAATACACTTTATTCTGGAAAAAAAGAATCCAATTTAAGTGAAAAAGATGCTGATGAAATGTTAAAAAAAGCATTTGAAAAAGTGCAAGATAGAAATTCCGCTTTATTCATTACCACGTTTTCTTCCCACATAGAAAGATTGAATAATATCGTTAAACATGCAAGAAATACAAATCGGGAGATAATTTTCCTCGGAAGAAGTTTAGCCAAATATGTTGATTGTGCAATGAAAATAGGCAAATGTCCATTTAAAGGACAAATGAAAATAATGAAATATCGGGGACAAGTAAATTCAATTCTAAAAAAAATAGAATCAAATCGGGGAAAATATCTTGTTGTTTGCACAGGTCACCAAGGAGAAAAAAATTCAATTCTAGATCGGATTTCAAAAGGGACGACTCCTTTCAAATTCAAATCTGGAGATAATTTAATCTTTTCTTCAAGTGTAATCCCGACTGAAGTAAATCTTCTTGCAAGAGAAAAATTAGATGCAAAATTCAAAAAGATTGGGGTAAATTTGCAAACAAACGTTCATGTGCACGGGCATGGAAGTCAAGAAAGCAAAAAGAAATTAATTGAATTAGTAAAACCAAAAATAATTATCCCTGCACACGGTGATTTAAAACAAGAAGAAGAATTAATCTGCGTTACAAATGAATTAGGTTACAAACTCGGTGAAACATCCCATCTTGCTAAGAACGGACAATTCTTCTCTTTCTAAAGCGATATTTTTTAAATAACTCTTTCTTTAAGCAGCAATGGTAGAAGAGAAAGAATATCTTTTAACTAGTCAAGAAATTCTAGGAGGGATTAAATTTGCTGTCGAAAAAGGTGAAACTCTAAAGAATGCTATGATGTCTTTTTATAGGGCAGGTTATGGTAAGCAAGAAATTGAAGAGGCTGCAAAAACTTATTTAGAAATGAATAATCCTGGACAAATGGATGTAACAAAAAGAATTCCTGAAAAAAAAGTAGAGAGTAAAAATGAAAAACTTGTGACTAATGTTGGAGTTAAACCAGGAGAAAAAAAAGAAGAAGTAAAACAAGTAGACAAAAAAGTTGAAGAAAAAAAAGTAGAGAGTAAAAATGAAAAACCTGTGACTAATGTTGGAGTTAAACCAGGAGAAAAAAAAGAGGAAGAAAACAAAATTAAACCTTTGACAGGAAATTCTGTAGAAAACAAAAATCCTTCCGCAATGCCCAAACCAAAAGGATCTCAAAATTTAGGCCAGAAAAACAATAAAGAAACAGTTCAAAAAGTTTCAGAATATGGGACTGTCATCAAAGCACCAAAAAAAGGAAAACTAATCACACTTGTTTTAATTCTAATTTTGGTATTTTTATTCGGAATCCTAGGAGCAATTATTTTATTTAAATCAGAATTAGTTTCTTTTTTCAATAATTTATTTGGTTAAAATGTCTTTAATTTATTCTCCCGAAGAAGATTCATATTTATTATCTGAAATATTAAAGAAATATATTCATAACAAAAACATAAAATGTTTAGAGATCGGAATTGGTTCTGGAATCCAACTTGAAACATTAAAAGAAATAGGAATAAAAAAAGAAAACATTTCTGGAGTCGACATAAACAAAGATGCAATTGAACATTGCAAAAACAAAGGATTCAACGTCTGGAAATCAAATTTATTCTCAAAGATAAAAGAGAAATATGATTTAATAATTTTCAATCCTCCTTATTTACCCGAGGACAAAGATGAAGACAAAGATTCAAAAATTGCAACAACTGGCGGAAAAGAAGGTTCTGAAATCATAAACCATTTTCTAACACAAGCAAAAAATCATCTGAATGAAAAAGGAAAAATTCTACTATTAATTTCTTCTTTAACAAAAGGAATTAATTGGTTAGATTACAAAAAGAAATTAGTTTCAAAGAAGAAATTATTTTTTGAAGAGTTACAGGTTTGGGAATTGACAATCTAAAATCATTTCCGATCCTTCCAACATTTCTTTTTCTTACAAAGTTCTTTCAACTGCCAATGTTTATCAATTATCGTCGGTCTTTTTTCTTTATAGAAAACTCCAGTATAAATTTTATCACCTTTCTTCACACCATTATAATCCCACTCCGAAGCTAATTTCATTGCTTTATCAAAATCTTTAACATCATGACTTTTTGGAATTTCTTCCAGTAATTCTTTATATCCTTTATCTGGGTGGAAAATAATACATGGTTGTAAAATTTCAATAAACTTAAACCCTCTATGTTTTTTAGCTTCTTCCAAGATCCCTTCAACTTGTTTCACGTCGGCAAAAACTCTAGCAACAAAAGTTGCATTAGAGTTCAAAACTAATTTCAACGGATTAAATGGTTTAACTGTCACTCCTTCAGGAGTTGTTTTATCCACAAACCCTTGCTCAGTGAGTCCAGTTGGTTGGCCCACAGTCAAAGCAAAAACCTGATTATTATGAACTATGCAAGTAATGTTAATGTTCTCTCGAGCTGCATGAACTAGGTGACTAACTCCCTCATTAAAACATCCCCCGTCTCCAATAAAAGCATAAACATCTAAATTTGGATTTCCCATTTTCATCCCGAGAGAAGTAGGCAATTCTCGCCCATGAAGAGTATTAAGACCGTTAAGATTAATATAATCAAATATTTTTCCCTGACATCCAATTCCAGAACAAATGGCAAAATCTTCTTTCTTTTTCCCACTTGCCAATTCTTTTTTAAAATAATTTTTCACTCCTGCAAGTATCTGAAAATTAAAACATCCCGGACACCACGTCGGTGTTGTTCCTGTCTCTAAGTTTTGTTTTTTAGTTTTCATTTTATATTTTTCCCAATCTGTTTTAATTTAATAATTCTCCACATTCCAATAATCAAAACAACAATTCCCGAAACAATAGTTTCCCAAGGATAAAATTTCATAAGAGAAATAAATCCAATTAAAATTATCACGAGTCCCAGTATCAAAAATAATTCACTAGTCATATCTTTAGAATTTTTCCAAATCATTTTGCCCACTCCTTTAATTCTTCAATGAAATGTTCTTCCATTCTTTTTTTATTTTCTTTATACCATTGACCTTTATCCAAGTCCATTCTTACACTGGTTCCATGAATAATTGTACAATTATTTTCTCCTTTGATTTCAAACCAGGCAATAGAAGAATCCTTGTTTTCAATAAAAGCCATATTAACCCCCTCATTAGGAATGAAAGTTAAAAAAGCAAATTCTTTACCAAAGTGAAATTCATAATTGTGCTCAGATATTTTTTTGAATTTAGAATTTTCTGGAAATTCTTCTAACTTAATCAATTTTTTTGGAGTATTAATTTTTTTCCACAAATATTCTCTTGTTTTATTAGTTTTTAATTTGACTTCAAATTCTTTATATTTCATTTCCCAAACCTCCCAACAATTTCTTTCCGCAATTCATCACATAAAAAAGGCCGAGCATCATATCTTAAAATTTTATCTTTAATCAAAACCCCGGTCTCCTCACGAATAATATCACAAAGTTGCCCAGTTGCATTATTCTCAATAGCCACAATCTTCCTTTTGTTCTTCAACAACCCCTCAACTTTTTTAGGAAAAGGTTCAATATACAAAATCTGGATAGCACAAATATCCAATCCCTGAATGGAATCTAAAACAGCTCCTTTGGTAGAACCCCAAAACACAACACAATTCTTCGAATTCTTTTTCCCATGAATTTTAAATCCCTCAAATTTCTCACATTCCTCAGCAAGCATTTCACCTTTCTTTTTTCTAGCTTCAACATTCAATTTAACAATTTCTGCATCTTCAGTTCCACTCCCAGTTTCAGGATCTTGTTCATATGAATTATATCTTCCAAAACTTACAGAATGTTTTGATGGAATAATCTTTGGTTTTTTCTCAGTCGTAAAATAACTCTCAGCCAAATGCTTATCAGACATTAAGATTCCAGGAACTCCAAACTTTTGAGTTAAGTAAAAAATCTGTGAAGTCATCTCTTCAGCTTCAACCGGGTCCCCTGGAGCCAAAACTATTCTAGAAAATTCTCCATGCCCCGAATGCCTCGCCATATGCAAATCGGCTTGAGCATTGTAAGTTGCAACTCCGGATGCAGGCCCCGCTCTTTGAGCCAAATAAAACACTAAAGGAATCCTAGCAATGCCACACATACTCAAAGCTTCAGTCATCAAGCAAAATCCCCCTCCGCTAGTTCCGACCATTGTCTTTGCCCCAGTAATGGCAGAACCACAACCAGCATTAGCAACGGCAATTTCATTTTCCAATTCCAAAACTAAATGTCCATCCTTTTTCTGTCTCTGAGCAAGCTCACCCAAAACAGCAGTCGCAGGAGTCATTGGGTACGCAAAATAATTATCTAAACCAGATTTAATTGCCCCTTCTGCAACAGCAACACTCCCAGAAGAAAAAGTTCTGGGCGCCCTCGGAACTCTCCCAATCTCAAAATTATTTTCAGCTTCAGAATACCCTTTCTTTGCATCAACCAGATTCTCTTTATATCTTCCCAGTTCTTTCAATCTCTTATCTAACAATCCAAAAGACAAACCAAGAGCTTTATACATTTTCCCAGCAAAATACATGTTCGGATTTTTCCCAGAAATCACAACTCCTCCCTTTTTCAAATGAGTTTTATGTTTCTCCACAGTATTCTCATCCAAAGCAACAATAATTTCATATTTAGATTCATGAGAATGAACGGGTTTATCCGAAAATGTCAAAACATTGAAGGAATGCCCGCCCCTAATCAAACTCTGATAATCTCTATAATAAAAAACATAATAGCCTTCTTCTGCCAAAGTTTTAGCCAAAATATGTGTTAGGACATTAGAACCTTGTCCAGCTTTTCCACCAAAAAGAATATTGTATTTCATATAATCAACCTCTAATAAAAAGAACTTCTTGAGAATTATAAAGGTTACGGACTATTGGATTATTCTAACATAATACAAGCATCATGCACACATTCAATTTTGTTGTCTTCACAAAATTTAATTGCTGCAGCAGATTCAGAACCAGGCTGCATCCAAACTTTTGGAATTTTCATTTTCTTCACATCAATCAAGATTTTTTCAGTAATCGCAGGAGGAACAACAAACACAACCAAATCAATTTTTCTTCCAACGGCTTTCAAATTTTTATAAGCAGGAATTTCCAACACGATATCTTCCGAAGGATTAATCGGCACAGCATCGCATCCTTTAGCGATCAAATCCCCCATAACCAAGTTTCCATTTTTCCGAACATTATTGCTTGCTCCAACAACTGCGATTACAGAATTTTGATCTACCATTATTTTCAAAAAATTTTCGAGTATTTAATATTTGCCCTCAATTTCCCATTACATCACAATCAATTTTAAAAACAAAACCCCTCTAAATTTATTATGGTAAAATTCGCACATTTAGCAGATGTTCATCTCGGGGGATGGAGGCAAGATCCAATGCAAAATTTAAATTTTCAATCTTTCCAAAAAACCATAAAAATTTGCATTGAGAACAAAGTAGAATTTGTTTTAATCGCTGGAGATTTATTCGATTCAGCTTATCCCCCAATAGAAATTCTAAAAGAAACTTTTGCAGAATTCAGGAAATTGAAAGAAGCAAAAATCCCCGTATTCATGATCGCAGGTTCACACGATTATTCCGTCTCTGGAAAAAGTTTTTTAGATGTTTTAGAAAAAGCAGGATTCTCAAAAAATGTCCATAATGAAGAAACAACCGAAGAAACAATTTTACTAAATCCAACTTTGCATGAAAACGTGGCAATCTATGGTTACCCTGGAAAGAAATCTGGTTTAGAAGTTCAAGATATAAAAAAATTAAAACTTAATGAAGCCCCAGGAATGTTTAAAATTTTAATGTTGCACACAACTTTAGATAAAGTTCGGGGAGTTTTACCAATTGAATGTGTCAATTCAGATTCTCTACCCGAAGCAAATTATTACGCTCTTGGACATATCCACGTAGATTTTGTTTACAAAAACATTGTTTATCCGGGACCAATTTTCCCAAACAATTTCCAAGAATTAGAAACATTGCACAACGGAACTTTTTACATTATTGATACAGAAGATTTACAAAAACCATTCGAAAAAATTGAATTAAAGATTAAAGAAATTGAATCATTAGATATAGTTGTAAAAAATGCAGCAACAGCGACAAATGAAATAATTCAAGAATTAAATAAAAGACAAATAAAAGACAAAATAGTTTTATTGAGACTTTCCGGAGTTTTAGAAAATCAAAAACCCTCCGACGTAAAAATTGACAAAATAGAAGAAGCCTGTTATGAAAAAGGAGCTTATTTTGTATTAAAAAATACACATGATTTGATGACAAGAGAAATTGATTTAAACATAAAAATTTCAAACAAAAATAATTTAGAGGGAGAAACAATAAAAAAATATTCAAATGAAAATCCTTCGAAATTCAATGAATTAATTCCTTCATTGATGAAATCTCTTTCAATAGAAAAACAAGAAGGTGAAACAGTTGACACCTACAACAAAAGATTGATTGGAGAATTAAAAGGAATAATAGATCTAGAGTAATGTAATTATTATGTAGTAACAAGATATAAAAGTTTATATATCCTTTTCTCCAGAAATACACATGGCAAGAATACACAAATATCCCAAACAAATCCCAATGGATTTTGAAGCAAGAATTTTAGATGCAGATGATTCTCGGCTTTATCGCGAAGTTTTACAAAAAGCTAAAAAAGATTTTTCAAAAGGATTTCAACATATTTCAAATAACATAAACCCAGATAAAGCAAGCGGTTCTAATTTTTTCTTTGTTTCATTAATGGACGAAATTATGGGAAAAGAAGAAAGAATTGCTACTCTAGATGATTGGGGAGAAATGCTCTTTGGAGGAAATTTTGCAGAAGGAGTTTATTTTGATTCAAATCAATTAATCCTCAGGTCAGACAAAGCAACTTGGAAAAACAATCAACCAATAATAAATGATTTAAGTAAAAAACTAAAAGGCGAATTTGAATATTCTTCCGAAAATCCATTATTAATCACGGGAGCAAAATTAATTCCTTCAAAAAACAAAGATAATCATTATGGAATAGATTTAGATATTGAAAATGCAGAAATAAAAAACGATGAAAGATTTGCATATGGAAAAAAGGAAATTCAATTAGGAAATATTCCAAAACCGCTTTGGACAAAAAAAGACGGTCTTTCTTGGTTGTGTTTGAGCGGGGGCGGCTTGATCTCGGACGACGACTATCTTGTGAGCTCTGATTCGGATGGTAGGGTAGCTGTCTTAAACGCCGGAGGCGTTTTGCCTGAAAATTTTGATAAATATTCTGAAAGGGATGCATTAGAATTTCTAGGAATTTCACCAAAAGAATATCAACTAATTAAAGAAATAAAAAAACAAAAATGATAACAAATTTTGAATTCAGAAACTTGAATGCTCCAAAATACAATGGAATAATTCTAAACAAAAATGAATATCAAGAAATTTATAAAGAAGCATTTGCAAAAGCAAAAGAAAAATTTGGAGAAAACTCTTTAGCATATAAAACAATAATAAATGGAATTGACAAAGAAAATGTAACTGGTTCTCAATTCTTTTGGAATACTTGGCTAGAACAATCAGAAATCTCTTTACCAGGAAAAATAATGCTTTTATCAGATTGGGAGAATGCATTAAGTAGTAATCCAGGCCAAGTTTCAGGATTTTACACAAATATGTCCCAATTAATCCTCAGGTCAGACAAAGCAACTTGGAAAAACAATCAACCAATAATAA
>CAZFLO010000004.1:28519-33334 GCA_964519005.1 Candidatus Woesearchaeota archaeon | reverse complement strand
ATTTTAGGGGCTATAATTAACAAAATTTATACTTTTTTTATAAAAATAGTTAATTTTGTAAATATTTGAGATCTAAGAAAACCTACTTACTAATTTCCCCAATCTTTTTCCAACGAATATAATTTCTCTCCAATAAATCAATAACCACTTTCCTTTCTTCTGCTTTCCCAAGACCCTTCCAATCAAGAACAGCAAAGTCCACTTCTTCCAAAGTATTATTAATCGCTTCCAAAATCATTTTTTCAGTTATTGGACCAACATATTTAGGAATGATATGCGAAAGAGCAATATTTGAATTTAACTGAATTTTATTAAATCCCGAACAATAATGATTCCCCCCAATTCCAATTCCAATTTCATTATAAGGATTTTCTTTAAACGTTTCAATGGCTTCACGAATTGTTTGCGCAATACAAAATGCCGCTCGCCTATCCGCCCATTCAACTTCCGTTCCACCAACCTCAATAAAGACACAAGGCACATCAATCAAGGGACCATGATGAGTCACTTCCATCGTCACATCATACCTAGAAAGATCCAATTTTTTTGCTTGTTTATTCAAAACTCCGAATAAATGTTTTTGAAACAATGCAGAAGAAGGTGCCACTCGCCCTCCCTGACCTCCGCCCCAAACTTCCCCCCAATTTCCCGGAGCATGAACTGATAAAGTTTTTTCTTTTTTCGCAGATTTATGTTTTGAAGCAAAAATGACAAAATCAAATTTATTTATTAATTCTTGATTCAAATTACGACTGTTTAACATGTCGCCATCAATTATGTGATAATTGAATCTCCCGAGCTCCATCAAGCTCATTATGATGTTTCTACTAGCCTTATCAATTTTACTTCCAATAATTAAAAACTTTTTCATACTAAATCAAAGGTCAAATTATTTAAATTGTTTATTATTAAAAAGTATATGAATGAATGGTTAGAATTATTGATTGGGATGTTCGTTTTAATAATCGGAATACCAATTGGCAATCTACTTAGAAAATATACCGAAGACGAATTAAAAATTGGAAAAAAATGGTTTAAACTTCTAACTTATCTGGGAATTTTTGGGGGCTTTGTAGGATTGATAATAAATAACGATACAATCATGTTCACTTTCTTTTTTATAGCAATAGTAACTAGCAGAAGTTTAATTCTGAAAAAATGAATTTAGAGCATGTCTTTGAAAAAATAAAAAAAGAATATCATTTTTCTCAAATTCCAGGAAGGTTAGACGAGGAAATTTTAAATTGGATTGAGGCTGATTGGAAAGAAACACATTATTCTGAATATGATTGGTACCACGAATTTTGCAACGGAGAGGCAGAAGACGTAATAGTTCAAGAGATGATGGCCGTCGCAAAAAATAAATACAATTCAAAAAAAGATTTTTCATACGAAGATTCTCTTTGGTTGGAAGATAAGATAAGAGAACATTATGAATTAAATTTTTAATATTTTTTTCAAAGTTTTTTTTAATATTTTTTTCAAAATAGGTTCAAATGAATAAAAACATATATATAGTAAATATGATTTTATTTTACTATTGGTAGGTTAAACAATCTATTGAAAAAACGGGGATTAGATGAAAAAAAATATTTTGTTAGTGTTTGTAGCTGTATTCTTACTAGCTAGTTTTGTTTCTGCATATTGTACGGATTATGATGGGAGGGGAAAATATACTGCAAGTTATACTGAAGGAACAGGAACATCCAGCTATTTCATTGGTAAAACACTCAATATGGATGGAACAGTAACAAATAATGGGTTAGATATTCATATTAGATATGATAGGTGTATTCTAGGAGGAACCCAAGTTCAAGAAGCAAAATGTCTTACATATGCTGGAAGAGACAACATTGTCTATACTCAATTCTTTTGTGAAAATGGTTGTGAAAATGGAGCTTGTATTGAAGAAGGAGTCCTTATTTCAAATCCTTATTATAGTGATCTAGATGGAGATAGCCATAATTCTTTTTCCCAAAGTGGAACTACCACAAATGCTAATCTTCCAACAGGAAGTTCTTTTGTACAAGGAGACGATTGTAACGACGCTGATCCAGAAGTTTATCCTGGAAATATAGAAGTATGTGATGGTAAAGATAATAATTGCGATAATGTTATTGATGAGGGCTGTGGAGAATGTACTTCTGGACAAACTACCCCTTGCGGAACAGATGCTGGATTATGTCAAATTGGATCAAAAGATTGTATTAATGGAAACTGGGGAACTTGCACTGGAGCAATTTATCCCGAAGAAGAAATTTGTGACTCATTGGATCATAATTGTGATGAATCTTTACATTTAACAAACGCAGGCATTCCTATTAATAGAGCAACAACTTGTGGAGTAGGACTTTGTTTAGGAAACCAAGGCCAACAAACTTGCACTTCAACAGGATCCTGGGGAACAGATACTTGTAATCCTTTTTATGGAGCTTCAACAGAAGTTTGTAATGACGATTCAGATAACGATTGTGATGGACTCACTGATTGTTCTGATCAAACTGATTGTAGCACAAGTCCTTATTGTACTGGCTGTGAATGTACTTTAGAAGGAGAATGTAACCCAACAAATAATGGACAAAAATGTGATGGCTGTAATTATTATAGTGTTTCCAATGCAAACGAAACATGCGATTTGATAGATGACAATTGTGACGGCTCTTTAACAGAATTTCCCTTGGGAGTTATTTTAACACAACCAACGAATTGTGGTTTTGGGTCTTGTTTAAATTCTGGTTTTGAATTTTGCCAATTAAATGGTTCTTTTGGAGGAGATAGCTGTGAACCTTTGCCAACAAATTATACTGCTGAGATGAATTGTTCTGACGGAATAGATGAAGATTGTGATGGTTTGATGGATTGTGAAGACACCGAAGATTGTGGTTTAGCTCCTGAATGTGGGGGATGCGAATGTACTTCTGGATGCCATTCTTCAACTCCCAGATATATTTGTGATGGTTGTAATTATGTTGAAGCTTTAGGAGGAGATGTTTGTGATGGGGAAGATAATGATTGTGATGGAATAATAGATGAAGGAGAAGACGGCAACTTATTGTGGACAGAATGTTATACCGGTTCTTCAAATACATTGGGACTTGGAGAATGTACTTATGGTTTTTCTTATTGTATTGATGGAGAATATGGAGATTGCATGGGACAACAACTTCCTTCAATAGAAATTTGTACTAATGGATTTGATGACAGTTGTAATGGATTAACTGATTGTGATGATGAAGATGCTTGTTTTGGAATGCTGGGTTGTGAATTATGTGTGGAAGGAGAATGTAACCCCAATAATAATGGTAAAGTTTGTGTAAATGGACAATATGTAAATTCAAATGAAGAAGAAGTTTGTGATGGATTAGACAATGATTGTGATGGGGCTATTGACGAAGGTGAAGGAGGAGTCGCATTATCTGAGGAATGTTATTTGGGAGATCCTATAACTCAAGGAGTTGGGGAATGTAGTGCTGGAACAACTTTCTGTATTGCTGGTGCCTACGGGGGATGTCTTGAACAAGTTCTTCCAGAACCAGAAATTTGTGACAATGGACTAGATGATGATTGTAATGGAATTGATGATGATTGTGGTTGTGTAGATGTTGATGGAGATAGTTTCGGTATTGAAAATTTAGAACTTTGTAATTATTTAACTTTGGATTGTAATGACAATAATGCAAATATTAATCCTGGCGCTTTAGAAGATTGTTCAAATAATCTTGATGACGATTGTAATGGAGAAAAAGATTGTGCAGATGGGGCTTGTGAGGAAGAAGAAGTATGTCTTGAGGGAGAATATTCAGGAAGTCCACCTATTTGGAATTACGTAATTAATACGGGCGGATCAGTTAATCCTGGTTTAATCATCATTAATAGTTATTCTCGTCCAGAAATTTGTCGAGGAGAATATTGTGTTCCGCTAAGTCAAGAGGGAGATTATGTGGGGGTATTTTTTGATGGTTATGGGGAAGGAATGAAAGCTGGGGGAGCAGATCATTGGCAAGATGCAGGAATTATATTTTCAGCATTTGGAAATATTGCAGCAACAAATCCTGTGAAAGATGGTTTTGAATATGCTGAATATTATGAATATAGATTATATTCCCACATAACTGGAAAAGATTATATTGCAGAAGCAATTGAAAAACCAGAGTATCCTTCTGAAAAATGGTATCCTCTGGGTTTCACATCCCTTCTAAGTTTAACTGCAGAAATTGATCATTTTGATGCATATATAGAAACTTCTTCAGATTATTTCTGTGAGGGAAGCGGAGAAGAAGTAACGCTTTCTGCCGAAATATTTATTCCAGGAAGCGGAGACTATTCTTATGAATGGTTTAAAGACGGAGAATCAATTGGAACAGATCAAACAATTTCTGTTCAACCTTCAGAAAGAACAACATATAATTTAGAAGTATTAGATAATGGAGAAAGTTATATTTCAGAAGATGACATATTAATAAAAATGACAAATTTGCCCTCTGTAAATGCGGGTCAAGATGGTTTTGTTTGTGAAAACGCAGGATACGCCTTAAGTGGTGCTGCTCTAAGTTATGATAGTGTTTATTGGACTACTTCAGGAGATGGAAGTTTTGAAAATGAGAATAAATTAAGTACTGTTTATTATCCTGGGAGCGACGACGTAACGCAGGGAATAATGACTCTAACTTTACATGCAGTGGGTTGTGGCCAAACTGTAGAAGATAGTTTACAAGTGACTTTTCAAACCACTCCAACAATTGATTTAACTGGAAATATTGAAGAAGTATGTGGGGGAACAGAAGTCATTCAGCTTGTATCCGATGTAAGTGGATA
>CAZFLO010000004.1:0-28419 GCA_964519005.1 Candidatus Woesearchaeota archaeon | reverse complement strand
TAAAAGCATATCCTGAAGGATCAGGTCAAATGGCAGAAGAAACAGTACAGATTAATTTTTTAGATGAACCATATGTCTATGCTGGTACTGATGCCAATTTTACAGGAGAATTGGGAGATTATTTTCAAACGACTCCAAATGCCCATGATTATGTGTCTATTAAATGGAGTGCATACCTGGGAACTGGTTCTTTTGATAATGAAACTATTGAAAATCCAAAATATTATCCTTCAGCAGATGATATCTCTAACGGTCAAGTAAGACTATCTGTGATAGCCACCGTTTCTGAAGAATGTGGATCGTTATTTGATTGGGATAGGATGAATCTTTATTTCGAATAATAAAATAAAATGACAAAGAAAACAAATACAATAAACAAAAACAAGAGAAAAGTACACAGAAGAATCTATGTCTCTGTTTTAGTAGTGGTAGCAGTAGCAATTGCTTTATTTTTCCAATTAAATGGGTTTGGAACAGGTTCTGCAAATATTGTTGGAAATGTTATAATGCCAGTTTCTTCTTGCCAAGATTCAGATGATGGATTCAATGTAGAAGATCAAGGAAAAATATATGGAGAAAATTTAGCAGGTTCAGATTTTGAATTTTATGATGAATGTTATGCTTCTGACAATAATCAACTTTGGGAATACCAATGTATAGAAGAAGACCAATACATCAAATACTTGGTTGATTGTGGTGAAGGAAATTTCTGTGTTGAAGGAGAATGTGTTGATTCTTCAGGAATTGGGGAGGAATGTACAGAATTTGGGGAGCATGGAAACGTAAATGATCCTGCAGGAATATATTACACTGGACCTGAAGGAGAACAAAAAATATTTTATGATAAATGTTTGGGAGATTATGGAAGAAAAATTGAGTACTCTTGTCAAGGAGACACTATGTACAAAGATTTTGCTGATTGCCAAGGTGGTTGTGATCAAGGAGTTTGTTTAACGGGAATTTCAACAATTTCTTGTACTGATTCAGATAATGGAATTGAAGCTTATTTAACTGGGGTTGTTACAAGAACATCTGGGGATAAAACTTATGTTATCGAGGACCAATGTCTTTCAGATCACAATAGGGTTGTGGAACAAGATTGTAATGAAAATGTTTGGAGATATTATGTTTTAGATTGTGGATCAGGAAGTTATTGTGAAGGAGGAAAATGTGTTATTGGGGGGGGAACAACATGCCAAATAGATGATGATTGTGGGACTGGTGAAATTTGTCAAAATGGGATCTGTGAACCAACAGATCAAACAGGATTTTGTGGGGGAGAAAGATGTCTAGTAGGAGAAGTTTGTAAAAATGAAGTATGTGTAGCACCATTAGGTTATGGGAGCGGCCCCCTATCTCCTGGAATCTGTGAAAGTGGATGGTGTACAAATTATGGTGGAGATACATGTAATGTAGAATATGATGATACAACTAGTCCAGTTACAATTAATTTATGGTGTGCTAATGAAGTATCTCCAAATCTTCCAGACAATTGGAAATATGATATTATGGGACTTCAAATTCAAACAACTGGAATGGGAATAGATTTAAGAGCTGTAACTAATGTTCCAGCTATTCTAAACATTGATGGTGAAGGGCCACAAACAGGAGATTATATTGGAGCATTTTATCAAGAAGACGGTATTGAAAAATCTGCAGGATTTACAGATTTAACAGTTGGTGACCATAATATGCTTTTCATAGCAACAGAAACAAATTCAATTTATCAAGCCGAGGGAGCATTTTATTCCTTCCAAATCAAAGATAATCTCTACTTAAAATACTTCAAAAAATCAACTGGAGAGGAATTTTACCTAGGAGTATTAGATTGGCAGGAAATTAGTCCAGGACCTCCAATAAACAATGATGGTAACTCTTGGAAACATGCCCCAGATATGATGTGGCATTTGAGTAGTGCTGGAACTGGTACTGAATGTAACATGATTACGGGCGGATGTCAATCAGGAGAAATGTGTGTTGGAGGATTTTGTGAACCAGCAGATCAAGTAACAAACTTTTGTGGGGGAGAAAGATGTCTAGTAGGAGAAGTTTGTAAAAATGAAGTATGTGTAGCACCATTAGGTTATGGGAGCGGCCCCCTATCTCCTGGAATCTGTGAAAGTGGATGGTGTACAAATTATGGTGGAGATACATGTAATGTAGAATATGATGATACAACTAGTCCAGTTACAATTAATTTATGGTGTGCTAATGAAGTATCTCCAAATCTTCCAGACAATTGGAAATATGATATTATGGGACTTCAAATTCAAACAACTGGAATGGGAATAGATTTAAGAGCTGTAACTAATGTTCCAGCTATTCTAAACATTGATGGTGAAGGGCCACAAACAGGAGATTATATTGGAGCATTTTATCAAGAAGACGGTATTGAAAAATCTGCAGGATTTACAGATTTAACAGTTGGTGACCATAATATGCTTTTCATAGCAACAGAAACAAATTCAATTTATCAAGCCGAGGGAGCATTTTATTCCTTCCAAATCAAAGATAATCTCTACTTAAAATACTTCAAAAAATCAACTGGAGAGGAATTTTACCTAGGAGTATTAGATTGGCAGGAAATTAGTCCAGGACCTCCAATAAACAATGATGGTAACTCTTGGAAACATGCCCCAGATATGATGTGGCATTTGAGTAGCGCAAACACAATCAGTCTCGAATGTACTGATCCAGATTTTAATTCTCAAAATGAATTTAGAACAAGAACAACTGTTATCCCAATTCAAGGAGATCCTTTATCTGATATGTGTGATTCATCTTCAGTCCTATTAGAAGCTCGTTGTGATGGTTCTGGAGGAGCAAATTATTACTCTTATACTTGTGATTCTGGGTGGGCTTGTCAATTAGGTGCTTGCCAAGTTTATGGTGGTGGAAAATCTATGGGATCAATGATAAACGGATATGCGGGTTATTGTGACCATGATTATTATCCCAACACAAAAATGTGTGTTAAAGAATTCCAAGATCAGATTTGGGCATTCAATGTATTAAGTATTGCATTTGGTTCTCCAATAACAGGAATGGGCGTTAAGTATACAACAGAATTTGATATAAAAGGAAATGATTTTACTACTGGGGATATTTTAGGGCTTATGAAATATGATCAATCTTCTGGAGAATGGAAATCTATTGGATTTAGAGAATTACGTCCTTTAGTAGATTCTTCTGATGGAATAATGGTTTGGGCTGCTCCGAAATCAGATTTATCTTATCTACCTTTAGAACTCCAATTATTTTTGAATACTTTATTTGGAGAAGAATTGGGAGTTTCTGATGGGGAATTAGTGAAAGTAGTGTATTTTGATTCTGTTCAAGAAAAAATTTATGATGTTGATGAAATTGAATTCTTAAATAATCCTTCGAGCTTTGTTTCAGGTGGCGCACAATTTACTTGGAATAATGCAGAAGATCCATATGTTATTACTAATGTAAAGGTTAACTAAATTTTATTTATTTTCTTCTTTTGAATGAAAACATTTATATAGTACTATGCATAACATAGTACTGTAAAAGAAAATGGAAACTCAACTAAAGAAAGGCGCAATGGATTTATGTGTTCTTGCAGTATTGGAAAAAAAAGATTTTTATGGTTATGAATTAGTTCAAAAAATTTCCAAAATACTACTCACAACTGAGGGGACAATTTATCCTATTTTGAAAAGATTAAAGATTGAAGGACATTTAGAAACTTATTTGTCTGAATCAAAAGAAGGTCCAGCAAGAAAATATTATGGGATAACAAGAAATGGAAAAATACACTTAAAAAAATTAAAAGCAGCTTGGACTGAATTTTCAAAAAAAGTTGATAAATTAATAAAATGAATAAAAAACAATTTTTAAATGAACTTGAGAAAGACTTAAAATTTTTGAAAAAAGAAGATAGAGAAGAAATTTTAGGAGACTATGGAGATCATTTCAAGATCGGAAAAAAAGAGGGAAGAAAAGAAATTGAAATTGCAAAGTCTCTTGGAAATCCAGGAGAAATTGCAAAAGAAATAAAAGATGAATTGAAGGGGGTTATGACTGTGGGAGGAATTCTCAACGATACCTTTGTTGTTGTTTTCAGAAAATTAAAAGAATATGTTAAATCTTCTTGTGAAGGGATACAAGAATTCTTTAATCACGACGTCAAAGAATTTATTCAAGAAAAGAAATCAAAAAGTAAAAAAATTGAAGAAAAAAGTAAAAAAGAAAAAACTAAGAAAAAATCTTTTGTTTCAAGATTATTATTAACTTTATTTAATATTTTAGTAGGAATATGGATTGTTTTTGCCTTTTACCTAACAATTGGAAGTTTACTTATTTCTAGTTGGGCAATAATCCTTGGAGGACTTGCAACTCTTGCCGTTTCTGTTGCAGGATTATTTACAGAACTTCCTTATGTAAGTAAAGATTTAATCCCTATAGGAATTTTTGCTGGAATTTCAATCATAAGTTCAGGAGTCCTATTATCAATACTTTTTTGGCAAATTGGAAAAATATTTTCAAAATTAATTTCAAAATACATGAAATTTAATAAAAAAATTATGGGGAGAAAAAATGAATAAACTTAGCAAAACCATTTTCTTTTGGTTGGGGCTGTTCATCATGTCTTCTTTAATTGGAAGTATTATATTTTTGTCTTCAACTGGTTTCATTGAATATAACCGAGGGAATTTAGAAAAAATAGAAATTAATGAAATTGAAAGAGTTATGATTAATGGTTTGAATAATGTTGAAATTATCTCCTTATCCACAGATATAGAAATTATTGAAACTAATTTTTCTGAATTTGTTTTTGAATTAACTGGAGAATACATCAATAATTCCTATAACGATCTCCCACGACTAAATGTTGTGGAAACTGAAGGAGAAGTCAGTGTGGAAATAATTTATCCTAAACAGAGATTGGTTTTAGGTCTAGGACAAAATAGATTAAAATTAAAAGTTTTTGTTCCTAAAAATTATTTGAAAGGGTTGAATGTGAAAACAGCTTCGGGAGATTTGAAAATAAAAGATTTGGACTTGAGTGAATTTAAGTTGATTACAATTTCTGGAGATATTGGTGTTGAAGATATTGTGTCCAATAAATTTGAAATTGGAACTACTTCGGGAGATATTTCAGTTAGAAATTTTGATGGAGAAACTTTTGAAATTCGCACAGTTTCAGGGAATATCAAATTAATTAATTCTTCAATCAATTTTGTTAAGACGGCTTCAGGAGATGTTTCAATTAGGGATTTACTTGTTAAAGAAGATTTAGAAATAAAAACTATTTCTGGGAATGTAAACATTTGTTACCTAGATGGATTATTTGATGTTGAATTTGAAAGTGTTTCCGGAAACTTTAACGGAGAAGAATCTTTTGAAGAAGGTTTGAAAGGTGAATCTTCTTTTTTTATTAAAACTGTTTCAGGTGATTTGAAAGTTGGAGTTTGCTAGTGAGTATTCAATAATTTCAAAACCCAAAAACTAATAAACCAATTTTTCTATTTTTCTTTATGACATTATATTTAATTGGACTAGGATTAAATGAAAGAAGCATAACTCAAGAAGGCCTTGAAGCTATTGGTAAATGTAAAAAGGTTTATTTAGAGAATTATACCGTGGATTTTCCCTACACCCAACATGAACTTGAAGAGATCATTGGAAAAAAGGTTAAAATTGCAAACAGGGAAAAAGTTGAAGACTTAAGTTTAGTCGACGAAGCAAAAAAATTAAACGTAGCTTTGTTAATTTATGGCTCACCCTTGACAGCAACAACACACATAACTTTAATAGACGAATGTCGTGCATCAAAAGTAAAGTACAAATTATTATACAATGCATCAATCTTTGACGCAATAGCCGAAACAGGATTACAATTATACAAATTTGGAAAAGTAGCATCAATGCCCGCTTGGAAAAAATCGTTTGAACCAACTTCCTTCATGAAGATAGTTCAACAAAACATGAGTCAGGAAGCGCATTCCCTCATTCTAATCGACATTGGATTAGAATTCGAAGATGCCTTAGTCCAATTAAAAAAAGCAGCAGAGGAACATGAAATTCCTTTAAACAAATTTGTAGTTTGCCAAGCAATGGGAACAAAAAAAAGGAAAATTCTTTATAGAACAATGGAAGAAATGGAAGGTTATGATGGTGTTTTGAAACCATATTGTATTATTTTGCCTTCTAAGATGCATTTTGTTGAAAAACAAGTGCTTGAAGGTTTTAGTTCAAAATAAAAAGTAATTATTTTATCCCAATTATTTTCTTCCAATTATCCCAATCTATATTTGGTGCTTTTTTCATAAAATCATCTAATTTTTGTTTGTATTTATCTGACTGATAAATTTTCTTTGCCACGTCTGGTCCAGAAGGAATTCTCTCATGAAAATCATCTTTTAATTTTATTACTTGAGTATCTCCATCCATAAATTTTTTATGTTTTTCTGAAATAAATAAATTATTTTCATCAACTATTCCCCTATCTCTTGTTCCCTTGAATGGATATTCATGTCCAATTCTAAATCTAATGGCATGAGAATTTTCTATAAAATTTATTGTATTTTTTACACTCTCTTCTGTTTCATTCTGATTTCCAAAAATGAAATATCCAGTAGGAATAATTCCCGCATCAAAGGTTAATTCTAGAACTTTTTTTGCAGTTTCGACATTTAATCCCTTATTCATATGCTTTAACATTGTTGGATCTCCAGATTCTATACCATAACCTATTTGGACACATCCTGCATCTTTCATCATCTCTAAAGTTTTCTTTGCTTGCTTTTCATCATTATTTCTCAAAATGTCTGTTGCCCTCCCCATAACCATCCAATCAATATCCAATTTATTTTCTGAGATTTCATTACATATTTCCTCAAGCCTTGTTTTATTTGCAGTAAAATCTTCATCATGGAAAAACACATAATTTACATCTTTTTCTTTTAGTTTTTTTAATTCATCAATTACATACTCTGTTGAATGCGACTTTATCTTTCTCCCCCAAGTAGATTTATTTGTACAAAAAGAACAATCGTGATAGCATCCCCTTGAAGTAATCATTGAACCAAGATTTTTTGTTCTTTTTGGAGAAGGGGGAATTAAATTATATTTGTCCTGGGGAAGATTTTCTCTTAATGGAGTAACCTCATCTAAATTTTCAATTCTTGCTGAAGGGCCATTGTAATGGAATTGATTATTTTCATCATTAAAAGCTAATCCTTTAATCTCTTTTAATTTAGCTAAATTTTCCGAATCATTAAGGAAATCAACAATTGTTTTTTCACTTTCACCAGTAAAAACATAATTAAAATCTTGAGTTGAAGATTTTATGTTTTTTTGTGCATGAATACCTCCCAACAAAGTTATATTGTCATTAGTTTTAACTTTCTGTGCAATATTTTTCACTCTTGCATATATTGAACTCACAGAAGTAAAACCAACATATTTGGGATTTGCTTTTTTAATTTCATTTATAATTTCTGCATCTGTCTGATTATGTTGTTGCAAAATTTTTACATTATATCCGGCAGATTTAATTGATCCCCCCACATAACAAAGGCCTAAAGGTTCCATTAATTCTTCAAAACCTTCTCTTCCCCCAATTCTTTTTCCATCGCCCATTTCTAAAGAAATTAAATAAACCTCCTTTCTTGATTTCATCCTAATAATAACCTCTTCTCATCATTTATTCGCACATTATTTTTTTTTGCAATTTTCATTGCCTGAAGATGATATTTATTAATTTCTTCAAAAGAAGTGTTAGTCATGTTATCGATCCATAATTTCTGCACTTCTGTAGCGTCTTCTGGCAATTTTCCAACTTTTCTTTCCAAATCTTTGTAGATTTTCATTCCTGGCATTGGGAACATACATCTAACGCCAATTGAATCAAGATAACCTTCCTTCATTATTTCTCTCATGTGGGAAACAGTTTTTTGTAAACTTTCTGAATTTTCATTTGGAAATCCATAAATGAAACTCGCATAAGTTTTTATTCCAGCCTCTTTCAAATTTTTAACTGCATTAATAGAATCCTCAACTTTTAATCCCTTATTTATAGAATCCAATTTTTCTTGGTCTCCAGATTCAACACCAATGAAAACCTCTTTTACATTCAAATCTTTAATTATTTGTGTTGTTTTTTTATTTAGCTCATCTGCCCTTGCAAAAATTTTGAAATAAACTTTATCTTTTAATTCTTCTGGTTGAATTTTTCTAACTTGTTCTAACCAATTATCTTCTTTATTTGGTTTTCCAGTAAAACTATCTGAAAAATCCCAAATCATTGTCTTTCCATTTGGATCATAAACATTTTGAACTCTTTCCCAAAACTTTTCTGGACTCAATCTCCTTAATCCCTTATCAATTCTTGCACAAAAAGAACATCTTTTTGTATTTTTTGCATTTCCTTTTGGACAACCTTTTTGTGATTCCATTCCTATAAATTTTGTAAATCCTTGTGAGGCATATGGGTGGTTCTTGAAATTATTCCCATATTGTTCAGAATTTTCCAATAAATTATAATCTGGATTTGGAAGATTATTCAAATCAATTTGATCACAAATTTTTTCAAGTTCATTTGATTGAATTTTTCCATTATTTCTAAAGGTTAAGTTCTTTATTTCTCCCAAAGGAAAGTTTGTTAATAATTTGTATAGAGCTTGTTCTCCATCCCTTCTTATTGCATAATCTACAGAAGAATTTTCTTCTAATATTTTTTTATGATTTATTGTAGCATGTGGTCCCCCAACAACAATTTGCATTCCTTTTTGTTTTGCATCTTTAGCAATCTCCATAGAATTCAAATAATTTGCCCCGGTAACGCTCAATCCCAAAATATCTCCATTTAATCTTTCAACAATTTCTTTTTGATTAATTATTTCTCCGTCAATAACTTCCACTTCCAAAGTTGAATTTCGTGCTTGCAAATAAGTTCCAAGTTGAACAATTCCAATTGGGGGAATTATTCCAGTTGAGGAAAGTTTTGATCCCCCGCTTGGAAAAACTAGTTGTATTTTTTTGTATTCTGTTTCTATCATGTAGGAGTAACAATAAAACATTACTTATTATTTATACCTGACATATAAGGTTTATATAGCTCCTTGCATTAGTAAAAACATGTGAATTGCAAAATTCAAAAACTGGCATAAATCTTGTTTGATAGGCTTTTGCATGCCAAATTCAAAGTAACTAGCCATTCAAGACTTGGGAATATAATCAATAAGTGTTACAAATATTATAACACCTTAATCACAAAGTGTTACAAATATTGTAACACTTAGAAAGATTTAAATATGTTGTTTACGAGAAAAGGTCATGAAAAAAGAAAATTTGTATGAATTGTTATATGATCAACAAAAAGATTTTGAAGGAATGATAGGTTTGGTTGAAAGAGATTTGATTAAAGAGTTAAAAAGTTTAATTAAATTAAATATGCCCCTAATTATAACTGGAGTTAGAAGATGTGGAAAATCTTCTTTGTTAAGATTAGTTAAGGATAACTTTCATTTGAAAGAAAAGAATTTTTTATATATCAATTTTAATGATGAGAGATTTATTAATTTTAATGTTTCAAATTTTCAAGATATTTTAGATTACCTTCTAGAAAATAATTATTCTAAAAATTGCTTTTTATTTATTGATGAAATCCAAGAGGTTGAGAATTGGGAAAAATGGATAGATAGAATAAAATCCAAATTTAATATTTTTATTACAGGTTCGAATTCTAAATTATTAAGTACTGAAATTTCAACTATCTTAACTGGAAGATCAATTAATCTTTCTTTATTTCCGTTTAGTTTTTTAGAATTTTTGAAATTCAATAAAATTGAATCAAAAAATTATAAATTAGATAAAAATGTGCAAAAAGTTATTAAAAAGAATTTTAAAAATTATTTTGAAAACGGAGGTTTTCCCAAAATGATCAAAGACAAAAACAAAATAATTTTGAAGGAGATTTATGAAAATATAATTTATAGAGACATTGTAAATAGATTTAATAAAAATTTGATTAAACCAATAAAAGAAATTTCTGTTTATCTTCAATCCAATATTGCAACTGATTTAAGTTTGAGAACTTTATCCAAAATATCGGGGATTAAAAATTTAACAACATTAAAAAATATATTGGAAGCTTTTGAATCTTCTTTTTTGTTCTTTTCTACAAATAAATTTGATTATTCCGTTAGAAAACAAATTCAAAATCCCAAAAAGATTTATTCCATAGATAATGGATTTTCTTTTAATTTGGGATTTAAATTTTCAGATGATTCAGGGAACTTTTTAGAAAATTTAGTTGCAATAGAATTGAAAAGAAAAAATAAAGATATTTATTATTTTAGAGGTAAGAATGAATGTGATTTTGTTTTAAGAGAAGGACGAAATATTATAGAAGCTATTCAAGTTTGTTATGAATTGAATGAAAAAAATAAAAATAGAGAAGTAAAAGGATTGGTTGAGACAATGGAAAAATTTGATCTAAAACAAGGATTAATTTTAACGTATGATCAGGAAGAGGAGTTTGCAATTGAAAATAAAAAAATAATTGTTAAACCTGTTTGGAAATGGTTGTTAGAGTAAACCCGGACATATAAGGTTTATATAACCCCTCGCATTAGTAAAAACATGTGGGTTGCGAAATTTAGAAATTGGCATGAATCTTGTTTAATTGGGCCTTTGTGTATAAAGTTCAAAATCACAGATTATGTTTATCTTTTGAATCACTGGGAAGAAAAAAATAATTTTTATTATACAGAACTTCATCTTCTTGAGGGAGAAAAGGAGGAGATAAATAAATTTATTAAAGAATTTAAGAAAGATAAATCTTTGAAAAAAATAGAAGTGAATAAAAATCAAATTATCACACTAAATATCTTAACAAAAAAAGATCATTCTATTTATGCTTCTGTCTTCGATAAAAGAATTATTTATACAAAACCAGTTATCCAACATACTGATGGATTTGAAACTTGGGAATTAGCTTCTTGGGATAAGGATACATTAATGAAGATTTTAGATATTCCTGACTTCGAAATGGAAATTTTATCCTTAAAGAAAGTTGAAGGTGTTGAATTATTTCTACCCCAAATTCAACCAAATGTTTCAGATAAACAAATGGCTTCTATGAAACTTGCAATTAAAGAAGGGTATTATAATTTTCCCCGGAAAACTGATCTGAATAAATTGGCTGTGAAAACAGAAGTTTCTAAACAAACTTTTCAAGAGAATTTGAGAAGAGCCGAGAATAAATTAGTTCCTTTTTTAGTCGAGGGACTGAAGTAATCAATCTCTCCCAGGAACTTCATGATGCTTAAAACATCTTGGCTCATAAGTTTCCTTTTTGCCCTTAAGCTCTATTGAAATCGTGGGAGAATTATAATGTGCCGGAAGCCCCCCAATTAATCTTTGCGTATAATAGGCAGGTTCTCCACATTTTTTACAAATAGCGTTAGATTTATGAAATTCATTAGCAATTGAAATTAATTGAGGCATCGGTCCAAAAGGCTCCCCTCTAAAAGTCAAATCAAGCCCAGCAAAGACAATATTTTTCATTCTCTTTTGAAGTTCCAAAATAACTTTGATAATGCCCTTTGAAAAAAATTGAATCTCATCTATTACAATTAAATCATGTTCCTTCCGAACGTACTTCAAAATATCTTCCGGGGATTTTTCATCAATCTTTTTCCATTCAACGAAATCTCCTTCAGATCTACAAGTAACTTTCCGGTTATCCAATTTTGGTCTAAAACAGGCATAAGAAAACCTCCCATTCATCCATCTTAACGGATCGATTCTTTTCAAGAGTAAGCCACTTTTTCCAGACATCATTGGGCCACAAAACCCTTCAATTACTCCCGGACGTATATAAATATTTGACATATTTTGGATTATCAAAATAAGTTAATAAGGATTATTGTATTCTGGTCTCTGCAAAATTTTATAAAAAGAAATTAACTTGAAATTAAGTAAGATGGCAATCAATGAAATAGAAAGAGAAATAATTGAATTTTGGAAAAAGAATAAAACATTTGAAAAATCATTAGATAAAACAAAGAAAGGAAAACCATACATTTTCTATGATGGCCCCCCTTTTGCAACAGGCCTTCCTCATTATGGACATTTGTTGGCTTCAATCCTAAAAGATGTTTTTCCACGGTTTTTTACCATGAACGGAATGTACGTGAAAAGAAATTGGGGCTGGGATTGTCATGGGCTTCCTGTAGAAAATATTGTGGAAAAAGATTTGAAAATTAATTCTAAAGATGAAATTGAAAAAATGGGAATAAAGAAATTCAATAATTTCTGTAGAAACAAAGTCATGACTTATGCCGATGATTGGAAAAAGTACATTGACCGAATTGGCCGGTGGGTTGATTTTGAAGGCGGATATAAAACAATGGACACAAATTACATAGAATCCGTTTGGTGGGCATTTAAGCAACTTCACGAAAAAAATTACCTATACGAAGGAGAGAAAATTTTAATGTATTGTCCGAGATGTTCAACTCCTTTAGCAAAATCAGAAATTGCAATGGATAATTCCTACAGAAATGTAAAAGACATAACTGTGACCGTAAAGTTCAAATTAGAAGATGAAAAAGATACCTATGCAATCGCTTGGACAACAACGCCCTGGACATTACCTTCAAATTTAGCATTAGCAGTAAATCCAAAACTAACTTATGCATATGTAAAAGATAAGTCCGATAAAAACATTTACGTCATGGCTAAAGAATTGATCCAAAAATTTTACAAATCCGAAGAAGATTATACAATTTCTAAAGAAGTTTTAGGAAAAGAATTAGAAGGTAAAAAATATGAGCCACTTTTCCCATATTTCAAAGACACAAAAAATGCATTTCAATTTTTAATCGCTGATTTTGTAACGGCAGAAGATGGAACTGGAATCGTTCACACAGCTCCAGCTTTCGGAGAAGAAGACAATGCAGTTTGCAGAAAATATAAAATACCAATGGTTCAACCAGTAAATGAAACAGGGCATTTTACAAAAGAAGTCACAGATTATGCAGGAGAATACATCTATGACGCAAATGAAAAAATTGTAATTGATTTAAAAAAATCAGGCAAAGCAATTATGTCTAAAAAGATGGAGCATGAATATCCTTTTTGCTATAGATGTGACACAAAATTAATGTACCGTGCTCTTCCAGCTTGGTTCGTCGACATCCAAAAAATCAAAAAAAGATTACTAGAATTAAATTCAGATATAAATTGGATACCGGGTTTCATAAAAGAAGGAAGAATGAAACATAATATTTCAACAGCTCCCGATTGGAATATTACTAGAAATCGATATTGGGCAACAGCAATACCAATTTGGAAATCAAAATCTGGAAAAATAAAAGTAATTGGATCAATAGAAGAATTAAAAGAATTTGCAATTAATTTGCCAAAAAAAACAAAAGTAGATTTACACAAAGATTTTTTAGACGAAATAAAATTAGAGATCGAAGGAGAAGAATATACAAGAATTCCGGAAGTTTTAGATTGCTGGTTCGAATCAGGAGCAATGACCTTCGCACAATTTCATTACCCCTTTGAAAATAAAAAATTCTTCGAAGAAAATTTTCCCGCACAATTTGTGGTCGAATACATTGGACAAACAAGAGCTTGGTTTTATTACATGATTTCACTTTCAGCAATTTTATTCGATAAAATTCCATTTGAAAATGTTTTGACTACCGGAACTATTCTAGCCGAAGACGGTCAAAAAATGAGCAAATCAAAAAAGAATTATCCAGACCCGTTAGAAGTGGTTGAAAAATACGGGGCAGATGCATTAAGATTTTATTTATTAGCTTCCCCAGTTATGAATGCAGATAATTTCAATTTTTCAGAAAAAGGTCTCCAAGAAATTTACAAAAAAATAATGGTTTTGTTATACAATGTGGGAAATTTCTATGGGGATTATCAAGAAAAGAAAGATTTGGAATTTGAAGAATCAAAAAATATTGTGGACAAATGGATTTTGTCAATAACGGAAAAACTAACAATTAATGTGAAAAAATATTTGGAAGAATATAATACTGTAAAAGCTTGTGCAGAAATAAAAAAATATATTGATGATTTATCGACGTGGTATGTAAGAAATTCCAGGGAAAGATTTAATGAAAAAGATATTCTTGCAAGGAAAACTTTAAGATATGTTTTAGAAAAATTAGTAAAAATTTTAGCACCAATTATCCCTTTCGCGACGGAAAAAGTTTACCAAGACATGAATGGGAAAGATAAATCAGTTCATTTACAAGATTGGCCCGAGGCAGACAAATCTTTCATTAATGAAAAATTAGAATCACAAATGTCTTACGTAAGGGAAATTGTTTCACAAGGTTTAAGATTAAGAGATCAAAACAGAGTGGGATTAAAATGGCCCCTGAATTCAATCGAAGTTTCTTCAAAAATTAAATTGACAAAGGAATTAAAATCAATAATTCTCCAAGAATTAAATGTAAAGAATTTTGCAGAAAAATCTTGCAGTAGTGAAGAACTTTCAGTAGAACTTGACTTCAAATTAACTCCAGAACTTGAAGCAGAAGGCTATGCGAGAGAGTTATCTAGGAAAGTTCAAGCGTTTAGGAAAAAAATTGGTTTGAACAAGGAAGATTCGATCAAATTAGAGATTTTTTCACCAGATTTAAAAGAAATATTATCTTCACAAACAGATTTTTTAATTGAAAGAACTGGTTCCAAAGAGCTCAAATTTGTAGATTTAATCAAAAACAGCGACGAGAACAAGGAAGATTTCAAAGTAAAAGAAAAAACGGGTTCATTCTCAATAAAGTTAAACTACTAAGTGGTAAATTCAAAAATTACTATCGGAAGATAGCAATCTTTAAAAAGGATTTAATACTATTTACAATATAATAAAATGATAGTTAAAGACGAATTTTTGGGAAGATTAAGAAAGATTTTTGATTTGAATTTATATGAAGTAAAAGTTTGGACTGCATTATTATCTCGAGGCACATCTACTGCTGGAGAGTTATCAACCATTTCTGATGTTCCAAGAAGTCGAACATATGATATTTTAGAATCTTTAGAAAAGAAAGGATTCATTGTAATGAAGATTGGAAAGCCAATTAAATTCGTTGCATTAAAACCAGAAGAAGTTGTTGAAAGAGTTAAGAAAAATTTAATGGTTCGTGCAAAAGAAAAAACAAAAAGATTAGAGACATTAAAGGGTGATGAAGTTTTAGAAGAATTAACTGGACTATTTACTAAAGGAATTAAATTTGTTGAACCAAGTGATTTATCTGGAAGTTTGAAAGGCCGACAAAATTTATACAATCATTTAGATATGATGGTGAGAGATGCGGAAAAAACAATCACAATCGTTACAACTGCTGAAGGTTTGAACAGAAAACTTGAAGCATTAATGCCTTCATTAGAAAAAATCAAGAAGAGAGGAGTTAAGGTTAGAATCGCAGCTCCAATTGATAAAAACAATATTGAAATAGCTAGAGAATTAAAGAAAGTTGCAGAAGTTAAAAGTTTAGACACACTTAAAGCAAGATTCACAATTATTGATTCAAATCAATTAATGTTTATGCTTTTGGATGATGAAAAATTCCACCCTAACTATGATGTTGGTGTTTGGATTAATACTGAATTCTTCGCCCAAGCATTAGAACAAATGTTTGATTTGGCTTGGGGCCAAATGAAAGCTATTAAGTAAATTATTTTTTATACAAATTATTTTAAACTAATTTTAACAAATTATAATATGGGAACTAAATTTAATGTTATTTATCAGGATAGAAATTTTCCAAAACAGATTCCAAAATTTGCTGGAGATTTTTATTTCAAAGATGGTTCTTTTGAAGTTTTAAGATCATTAACTCCAGAACACAGGATTGTCCAGTATAAAAACTTAGAAATGATAAATTACTGGATTCCCCATAATGGTCATTATGTTAAAGGAATAAAGATTATAGAAGAAAATAATCCAAATATTCTTTTAAAAAATGAATTTAAAAATTTTGATTTGCATTCAATTAATTTTTTAAAAGAGAGGGGTGTTGACAAGAATTTATCAATGGAATATCTGGCTTCTAAATATTTAATTGGGCAGAAAATAATTAATGAGGGTAGGGCAGGTTCAATTGGGGGAATAGTACATGTCAGTAAAAAGGGAAAATATAAAATAATTAATTTTTTAACTGCCAAAGGCGAAGAAGCAGATAAAGTTAGAGAAACTTATCTAAAGAATATTTTAGAATATGGGGAAGCTATTTTTGGAGATTTTGGGAAAAAAGACTTGGAAAAATTGACCAAGCAAGTTGTTAAAAATACTTCCAAAACATTTGATCCAATTCCTACTGCGTTTGCTAACAGGCTCCCCTCGCGTAGATTTCCATATTGGAATAAGCTAATTTAAAAGTATATAAATTTCAGATTCTTTAATTATTCATGAAAAAATATATTTGTGGCATTTGTAACACTGGTTTTAAAACTGAGGGAGCAAAAGAATTACATGAATCAATTCCAATAAAAAAGTTAGGTTACGATTTTTCAATATTAAAAAATAAAAAGAAATACTTTTTTCTAGTTAATGAACATGAAGTTACGAGAAAACATTCAGAACTTTATAGTTTAACATATTTTTACAAATATTTAATTGAGAATAATAATCAAGATCAATTCAAAATTAAAAAGGCTGATTTCAAAATCACCTCCAGTGAAATTGAAAATAAGTTAAATTCGGGTGAATTAAAAAATTTAGAAAAAAAAGAAGTGGAAAAATTATTTGCTTTCTTGAATAAAAAATATGGATCAGAAGGAAATTTTTTTCAATTCCTCTAAACTTTTGACTTGAATCATTTTTGCCCTTAATTGCCTTGAACCTCGATTCCCCTTGGTAAACTGCATCGCTTGAAATTTTATTTGCCTAAAAGGCAAGTCAAACTTTTCCGCCAGCTTCAAATAATCTTTGAAAGTTTTCTTATATTTAGTTTTTGTAATCTTTGCAAATATTTCCGGATGACCAATGGCTTTCCGCCCAATCATAACATAATCAAAAATTTTCAAAAAAGATTCATAATTTTTTTCATCAACATTTCCAGAATAAATAACAGGAATTTTAGATTTTTTCTTAAACTTTTTTGCCCAAATTAAATCCGGTTCACCAGAATAACCCTGCGCCTTTGTCCGAGGATGAATTGAAATTAAATCACAATATTTTTCTGCCAATTTTAACAAATCATTCGCAATAGTCGACTTACGAATTTTAATCGAAAGAGGCTTTTTAGTGTGTTTTCTCATCAAACCGATTATTCCCTCAATAATTGTAAGATCTTCTAAATAAGCCCCAAATCCATGCTTTTTCGCTGTTGTCGCAGGGCAGCCCAGATTAAAATCCCATCCAAAAACTTTGGAATCATGTCTCTTCATAAAATCCTCAATTCCTCTAGTTTCTGTCGCAAATATTTGAAGAACAGGTTTATCTTTTAAAATTAATTTTTTCTTAGACAAGGGAGAATTCAAAGGAGTGTAAGTCAATCCTGCTCCAGCCTTTTTACATAATATTCTAAATGCGGGATCATTAACTTCTTCCATTGGAGCCAGGAAGATTGGGTTTTTACAAGAAAGTCTTTTCATGAAAAATAATGTATTTTAAACCTCATAAATCTTTTTATACATAAAATTAATTTTAGTTTTATGGATTTAGAAAAAATTACGATTATAGGAATACCTAGGGAAATTAAAATTGAACAATTTGATTTAATTAATCAACATATTAAAGAACTATCCCAAAAAGAATTACCAGTAGATATTCTTACAAAAAAAGTTCTCCCCAATACTAAAGCAACTAAAAGAAAAATAATTATTTCAGAAGATAGTTTTAGTTTTGATTCTTACAAAAAATTTATCAAATACGAAATTAGAGATTTTGATGAAAATGCTAAAGCATCTCCTGATTTTTATATTGCAAAAAAAAATTTTGAATATAAAATTTAAATGAATCTAAATAAATAAAAACTTCTCCAATTTTAAACCTTAATGTTTATTGATATTTTCAATATAATCGTGAGTATTTTTGGAATCCTAATGTCAATTGGACATTTTCCCCAGGCTTATAAAATTTATAAAAATAAAACTTCAAAAGATGTAAGTCTAATAACATATTTTATTTTCTTTGTAGGTTCATTCATCTGGTTGGCCTATGGAGTAATTTTAAATGAAGTTCCAATAATAATTAGTTTCATAATCGGAGTTCTTGGATCATTTAGTGTTCTTTTTATGGCTTTGAAATATCGGTAAAATTATTTTTTTTCTTGTATCCTATATAATTTATTAAATAATCCTTTATTTTTTATCAATTCGTTGAATGTGCCATCTTCAACGATTTTTCCTTTTTCTATTACAATTATTCTATTCATTTTTTTTAAAGTTGAAAGTCTGTGGGCTATTGAAATTAAAGTTTTATCATTCAATTTTGTATCAATTCCTTTTTGGATTTTTTGCTCTGTTTCGCTATCTAATGCAGAAGTTGCTTCGTCGAAAATTATCAGGGATGTATTTTTGTAAATTGCTCTTGCAATTCCGACTCTTTGTCTTTCTCCCCCACTTAATTTATAGCCTTTTTCTCCCATCAAAGATTTTAATCCATTTGGTAATTTTTTAATTAAAGATTCAAGTTGAGAGATTTCTATTGAATCAATTAATTTCTTTTTAGTTACCTTAGATTCAGAAATAGAAATATTTTCTAACAATGAAAAATTGAACATTTCTGAATCTTGCATAACAATTCCCAGAACTTTGGTTATTGATTTTTGGCTGAATAAATTTAAGTCTTTTCCATTGATTAAGATTTGTCCGGATTCTGGTTTATATAATTTCAATAAAAGTTTTGCCAAAGTTGATTTTCCACAACCTGATTTTCCCACAATACCTATTTTATTATTTCTATTAATAGTTAAATTGAAATCTGATAAAATTAATTTTTCCTTATACCGGAAATTTACATTTTTGAATTCAATTTTTTTCCAGTTTTTTGGAAATTCTTCTAGATGTTCATCTTTTTCCAAAATATCAATCCCTAAAATAGTCATGAACCTTCCAACAGCAGATTTAACAGAAATAAATCTTCCGATTCTATTTGTGTAGTTATCTGAAGCTCTACGCAAACGATCAAAATAATTTACGAAGACTAAAATTAGTCCCAAAGATATTGCTCCAGATACAAAGTCCCAACCAACAAGGAGGATAAATAACCCATAAGAAATTGCCGAAAAAATCTTAATTGTTTTCGATTTTTGTTGATTGACTCTTTTTGTTTTTTCCCAAATTTTATAGAATTCATTTTCTTGATTCAGTGAATATTTATTTATAGATTCTTTCAACCCCAAGGATTTTACAGCCAGAATATTTGAAGTTGATTCTTGCATTTTCCCACTAACTTTTTCCCTAATCTTACTTAATTCATCTTTCCAATATTCTAATTTTTTGTTAAAATATCTTTCTCCAAAGAAATAAATTAACAAAAATGCAAAAGAGAAAACAGCATATTTCCAATCAAGAGATAAGAAAATTATTAAACTTCCGATTAAAGCTGTTGCAATAGAAATCCCATCATTTGAAAAATCAGCTATTCCATCATAAAGCTTTTGTCCACCATTGTTTATCTTTTGGATTTTACTTCCAGATTCTTCTTTTTCATGCCAATCTAAATCAAGTGAGATTATTTTATCTATTGCATTAATTCTGGATTCCTTTCGTACATTTGCAGCTATTGTTTGAATTGTAAATTTCGCATAAAATCTTAACAAGACTTGAAAGCTTCCTGCAACGGCTATCCCTCCAGCTAAAAAATAAAAATTTGTTAAAGAATCCCCAGAAGAGAAATCTGTGAAGAAATCAATTATATTCCCCAACAAATAAACCATCAAAAAAGGAATTAAATCTGAAATTGATTTTAATGAAGTAAAATAAATGAATCTTCCCCTTCTTCCTTTTAGGAGTGTCCAATAATCCTTTGCAAGTTTTCCCCAAGAATATTCAGATTTAGGAACCATAAATTAATTACGTGAAATTAACTTTTAAAGGTAATGAAAAAGTCATTAATAATAATCTCTTTTCAAACCTCACATTTCTTCCAAAGTTTCTATTCCCAGTAAATTCAAAGAATTTTTCAAAACTTGCTTAAAAGAATTAACTAAATGCAATCTGAAAGTTTCCTTATTTTTAGAACCAACAACGGGGCAAGCATGATAAAATTCATTAAAAGCTTGAGATAATTCATAAGCATAGTTTGCAATCAGAGAAGGATTCATATTGTTGTAAGCACCAGAAACAACTTCATCGAATTTTGAAAGTTTAATTATTAATTTTGTTTCTTTTGCTTCCAATTCCGGAGCTTCTTTAAGTCTTTCAATTTTTTTCATTTTCTTTAAAATAGAATTTGCACGAGCATAACTGTACAACAAGTAGGGTCCAGTATTTCCTTCGAAAGAAATAAATCTTTCTAAATCAAAAACAATATTGTTATCCTTATTATTTTTCAAATCTCCATAAAAAATTGCAGCAATTGCAATCTTCAAGGACTTTTCTTCCAAAACCTTTTTAGAAATTTTAGGATCCCTTTTCAAAAGTTCTTTTTGAGTTAATTCTTTAGTTTCATCAATTATGTCTTCCATGAAGAAAGTTTTTCCTTTCCTAGTTGCAAGTCTTTTTCCGTCCTTTCCTAAATACAAACCATGAGAAATATGCATACAATTTTTTGCCCAATCATATCCCATCAACTCAAGAATTTTAAATAACTGTTTGAAATGTAATTTTTGTTCTTGGCCAACTTCATAAATCATATAATCAAATTTGTATTTTTCTTTTCTGTGAATGGCAGAAGCTAAATCCCTTGTAGCATAAAGTGTCGCACCATCACTTTTCATGATTAGGGAAGTTCCAAGTTTATATTTTTTCAAATGAACAACTTTCGCCCCGTCACTATTTCTCAATAATTTTTTAGTTTTCAAATCTTCAACAACTTTTTCCATTTTTTTATTGTACATGGATTCTGATAATGAAACATCAAATTTTATTCCAAGTAAATTATAAATTCTTTCAAATTCAATCAAACTCATTTCTTTAAATCGGTTCCAGAGATCAACTGCTACCTTGTCACCTTCTTCTAATTTTTTGAACCATTCTCTAGATTCTTCTTCATATTTTTTGCTTTTGTTAATTTCAACATATACTTCATAGAGATGTTTCACAGGATCTTTGTCTAATTTTTTTTGATTTCCAAATCTTATATATCCATTAATCAGTTTACCAAATTGAGTTCCCCAATCCCCGAGGTAATTAGCCTTAGTTACTTTAAAACCTTGAAACTCACAAATGTTTGAAATAGTGTTCCCAATAATTGTGGATCTCAAATGACCTATTCCAAAAGGTTTTGCAATGTTCGGTGAAGAAGATTCAATAAAGATTTTCTTCCTTTTTCCAATTTCTCCTTTTCCAAAATTTTCTTTTTCTTTTTCTATTTTTTTAATCAGATTAAATGCAACCACTTTTCTGTCAACAAAAAAATTGATATATGGTCCAACCGTTAAAATTTCTGAAATTCCCCTTGGACAATTCCCAATAATTTCCCTCAATTCAATTGCAATATCGTGTGGGGGAAATTTTAATTCTTTGGCCAATAAAAAACAAGGGAAAGCAAAATCCCCATTCGTATAATCTTTTGGAACTTCTAATGCAGAATCAATTTGTTCATCTTTCCATTTCAAATCTTTTTCTTTCAGAGCTTTTTTCAAAATTCCAATCACTTCACTTTTCATTAAATTAACAAGTAAAACTTATTTAATAAAGTTAATCTTTCAAACTCAAAACTTTTTGGACAATTTCATTAACTTCCGAAATGGTATGAGAAGCATCAATTTCTATTAGATCCAATCCTTTTTCTTTTAGAAAATCAATTATGGGTAAAGTTTGCTTGTTATATTCAACAAATCTTTTTTGAATTGATTCTTCATTATCATCTTCTCTGCCTTCATTTCTATTCAATAATCTCTTTTCCGCTATTTCTTTAGTTAATGTAAAAAAGATGACTTTGTTAATCAGATTTTTTTCCAAAGCATATTTTGCTTGTTCAATTGTTCTCACCGCACCATCTAAAACATAATTTGAAGAATCTAAAACAGATCTCTCAATTAATTTGAAAATTAATTCATCCGGCAAAAAACCTCCAGAATTTATGGTCTCTTTGAATTCCGAAATCAAAGGATCATTTTCCTTGAATGCTTTACGAATCAAATCTCCAGTAGAAATATGAATAAAACCTTTTTCCTTCAAGAGTTTTGCTTGCGTGCCTTTTCCTGAGCCAGGAATACCAAAAAACAACAATTTTTGATTCATATCATATTCTAATAAATATCCTATATAAACATTTTCAAAATATACTGCAAAAATTCCCAGTTTCCTCCACTTCTAAATAAATCTTATAAAGACACTTTTCCTTAATTTAGAATGGAAAAACACGATTTTATTATTGTTGGTACGGGGCCAGGAGGATATTCCGCAGCTATTTATGCCGCCAGATATAAAATAGATGTTCTATTAATTGGACAAATGCCTGGAGGAATTGCAGCAACTGCTCATGACATCAGAAATTATCCGGGATTCGCACAAATTTCTGGATTGGAATTAATGACAAAAATGATGGAACAAGCTAAAGCTCTCGAAGTTCCAATAAAACAAGAAACAGTAATTGACATAAAAAAAACAGAAGAAGGTTTTGTAATAAAAACAGAAAAAGAAGAATATTTGGGTAAAAAAGTTTTAATTTCAACGGGAACTCAAAGAAGAGAATTAGGAATTTCCCGAGAAAAAGAATTAACGGGGAAGGGAGTTAGTTATTGTGCAACCTGTGACGCCGGATTTTACAAAGACAAAGTTGCAGGAGTAATTGGCGGAGGAGATGCAGCATTAACAGCAGCAATACTTCTAGCAAAGTTTGCAAAAAAAGTTTATCTAATTTATAGAAAACCAGAATTCACAAAAGCAGAAGTAAGTTGGGTTGATGAAGTAAAGAAATTAGAAAATGTTGAAATAATTTTCAATGCAGAAGTCAAAGAATTTATTGGAGAAACGAAATTAGAAAAAGTAAAACTTTCAACCGGAAAAGAATTAGATCTTCACGGAATCTTCATAGAAATAGGCGGACTTCCAAACACTAAACTTGCAGAAGAATTAGGATTAGAATTAGAAAAGGGTTCAATTATTGTAGATAAAAATCAATCGACAAATGTGCCCGGAATTTTTGCAGCAGGAGATGTCACAAACAGGCCCTTCAGACAAATAATTTCTGCAGCAGGAGACGGAGCAACCGCTTGTTTTACCGCATACAAAGAATTGCAAAAAGAAAAAGCCACTTCCAAACAAGAATAATCTTTATAATGTTTTTTAACTTCTTTTAGTCATGAGAAAAGGATTAGCAAATTTATTTGGAATATCTCTTTTTTTCTCAGAGGGTTTTTCATTAATTTATGTTTTAAGTTTTTTATCTAGTTATTCAGTTAAATTGCCTACCGAAAAAAATAAGAATTCTTTCCAAAAAAGTAAAACATATTATCAAAATCCTCAAATAAATAGCCAAATATCTTATTACAATAAAACAATTCCTAGAAATAGAGATTCACAAATATCTCAAAAAGGACTGGAGATTAGAAAAGATAATCAAAGGAAGAAAATTTCAAAAAGCTTAGAAAAAAAGATTTGATCTTGAAATGATAAACCTTTTAAGTAGTAACAACTTCCATTTTTCATGGATTTAACAAAAATAATTACAAAAAATTATAGTATTGTTCTTACGGGGCAAGGTTTTCAGGGAAAAGAAATGGCAATTCTATTGAATAAATTAGATAGTAAAAATGTGCCCTATATTATTAGCACAATTAATGAAAGAGATATTAAAGATTTGAAAGGAAAAATAGGTAAGAAGAATTCTTTAGCAATTGGTTCTTTGGGAAAAATGAAGGAGGAATTGGGGGAAGAATTAAAATTAGAACCCCCCTTAATTCCCCTCCTAGATTTCTCTGAAACATATGACGAAAAACCAAAAAAACCAAAATATTTAGAGAAACCAGATAACGCTAAGAATTATAAATCTCCAACAATAATTAAACAGAGGTTTAATAGAAAAACTAAACTTTAAGAAAAAGACAAGGGAGGAAAAATACAATGGATATAAATAAAGAAAACTTAGAAAAATCTTTGACGGGAACAGGAGCTCCAGCACAAGCTGAAAATCCGACACCAAAAATGTCTCCAGAAATGGAAATTGGTTTCCATCAAGGTTCAATCAACACACTTAACGGTGAAAGATTCGCATTAATCGAAATGGTACAACATGTCGAATCTAGAATGCAATCACACATCAAAAGACTCGAAGAATTAGGTGTTAAGATTCAAACTCAACAAACTGAAACTAAATAAGTTTGTTAATTTTTATTTTTATTTTTTTAAAATTATCCTGCCCAACTTGCTCCCCAAAAAAACGCGAGGGCGAACATATTCTGAATTCTATCAATGCGAAGCCAGAATTTACGGAGTGTGAGTTAGGATTTGCTCAAATCCCACCAAAAGTAAATAGCGAGGGTGGTTATAGGCTATAATTATTTGTCTTTTGGGAGATGCAAAATTATTTCTTTGACCGTTTCGGAAATAGATTTATTTTTAGTGTAAATGAGCTTTCCGTAATTATTATTTTTGACAATTTTATGGACTCCTTTTGCAACATTTTCTCCTAAAGTTATTTCACGTGATTTATCTCGTTCAATACAAGTAGTTAATGGTGCTTTTAATGTAAATACATAATTTTCATAGGGAATGTTTTGCAATAAGTAATTTAAAACTTTTTTATGATAAATGCAGCCATCAAAAATAACAATTTGCCCATTTTTTAATAGATTTATTGCTAATGGAATTATTATATCTAAACCTTTAATAAAATCAGAAGAAGAGATGGAACAAGACCCGGGCTTATGGTTGTTCAACATATTTTCTTTCAATACCAAATCTAATGATATATGTTTGGCTTTCAAAAATTTTGCAAGCTTTTCAGCATTAGTTGTTTTCCCAGAACCCGAAGTGCCATGTAATACTATAAAATAACTCATAATTACATTAACTATCTTTAACTTATAAATTTTAATATCGAACTAAAAATAATTTTATAGCCATAAAATATACTAAAAGTATGATAGCGAGGGTGGGATTTGAACCTCACGACCTCCGGGTTATGGGCCCGACGAGCACTCCAGACTGCTCCACCTCGCTATATAAAATTAAAGAGGGGACTGGACTTTTAAAGGTTTCTCCACCAAAATATTATCTTTTCAGAGAACATTTATCCTAACGCTTTTAGAAAGATCAAATCCCGGAATATCTAAATTTGCTTTTACAGACCACTTGAGGTTAGTTGTTTGTCCTGACAAAATCTGAACAGATTTCAATAAATTATTTGCTATTTTATTGTCTAATTTATTTTTAAAAACATCTGTGGGAATCAATAATTCAAAATTAATTTTATGTTCTCCAATTGGATAATCTCCTTTTCCCTTTAATGGTTTTTTAAAATCGAAAACTGTTCTCGAATTAGATCTACTTCCTTGAGAAGAATAGGAACGCGAATGCAAAACAGCAAACAATCCAACACTTAATTCATTTGCACTTACGGGTTTCTTCAATTTCAAATTAACAGTTCCAGTTATTTTTTCTCCCGGAGAAAATTCATATTTATTCAATTCCAAAACAACTTTTCCTTTTGACTTTGATTTAATATAAAAGAAAAGAGGCAATAAAATAGCTAATGCTAACACAATAATAAAAATTATCAAAAAATTCACCATACTAAATCCAGTTAATTTCAGTATTTAAAATTTTCTTGTCTAAAACTTTATTAACTTCACCAATTTTCATTAAACATGACAACCTGGAATTTAGGAATAGATGACGCCGGGCGCGGTCCAGTTATTGGACCAATGATTCTTGCAGGAGTCTTGTTAGATGAAAAAGAAGAAAAATATTTGAAGAGTATCGGAGTAAAAGATTCCAAAGCAATAACCCAAAAACGACGAGAATTTCTAGAAGAAAAAATAAAAGAAAAAGCAGAAGCGTTTGAAGTGATAATAACTTTTCCAGAAGAGATTGAGAAAAGTAATGCAGAGGGAATAAAACTAAATGAAGTTGAAGCAATAGATTGTGCAAAAATAATAAACAAAATAAATTCTGGAAAAGACAAAATAAATGTTGTCCTAGATTGCCCTTCGCCTAGTTTAATAAAATGGGGCGATTATTTGAAAACACATATAAAAAAATTAACAAATTTAGAGATCTCTTGTGAACACAAAGCAGATAGAAATCATGTTTCTGTTTCAGCAGCTTCAATTTTAGCCAAATGCACAAGGGAAAGAGAGATGGCAAAGGTAAAAGAAAAATATGGAAACGAAATTGGATCAGGTTATACTTCTGATCCCGCCACACAAAAATTCCTAGCAAAATATGCTCTAAAGTACATGAATGAAGGAATATTCCGTAAAACCTGGATAACTTGGAAAAAAGCAGCTGAACTTCTAAAACAAGAAAAACTAAATTTCTAAACACAAATTAATATATATTCATTCCCCTCCCTTTAATTATGGAGAACGTACGTAATTTTATCCCTCAAAATATTCCTTTACCAATTGTGGGGATATTAGATAAAGAAGAACAAGAAATATTCCACGAAGCAAGAGTTAAAGCAAAAGAAGAATTTGGAGAAAAAAGTCAAGCTTATCAAAGCATCATCCAAGGAATAGATTTTGAAAAAGTTACAGGTTCACAATTTATATTCAATAATTATCTAAATAAGTTTTTACCTAAAGAAAAAAGAGTTATTACTCTAGATGATGTTCAAACTATAAAAGATTATTTTCAAGGTCCTTATTTTGGAGATGCATATTATGACACCACTGATTTAATTATTAGATCAGCCACCCCCAGTTATCCAAAAAATAAATATGTTTTAGAACATCTAGTAAAACAGATAAATAATGAGAAAATATTATTCTCAAAAGAAGAACCTTTAATCCTTTCAAATCTAGAATTAATTCAAGATCAAAATCCAAAAAATAAATATGGCATCCTCTTAAGATTGGGGAAAGACACGACATTCAAGAACGATTCAAGGTTTGCATATTCCTCTCTAGATGAACAAAAATTTGGAAATAATTTAATGTTATTTACAAAAGAAGAAGAGGGAATTTCCAGAATAGGGGTTAATGGGGATAGCATGATAGATTCAGAAACATACAATTTAACTCAATCAGATAAAGATAATAGAATTTCAATTATTGATAAAGTGCTTTATTCAAGAGAACTTTTCGAATATCTAACCATTATTGAAAAAGATAAAAAAATGAAATTCGATCAGGCACAAAGGGAACTTTCGTCCATTCAAGAACTGAAAGTCAAGTTATCCAAATAAATCTTTAAAAATCCTTATTACTTCTAGAAATTATGTCCCATATAAAAAGATTAGTGATGCAAGGTTTCAAAAGTTTTGCAAAAAAAACTGAGCTCCCATTTACGCCCGGAATAAATGTAATTTTGGGACCGAACGGTTCCGGAAAATCAAATGTCTCAGATGCGTTATGTTTCGTCCTAGGCCGCCTATCAATAAAATCAATGCGAGCGGCAAAAGCAAGTAATTTAGTTTTTATGGGAACAAAGTCAGCTGCACCAGCAAAAGAAGCAATAGTGGAAATAGTTTTTGATAATTCCAATAGAATCTTTTCAGCAGAAGAAAAAGAAATTTCCATCAAGAGGATTCTAAGAAAAAACGGTCAAAGCATCTACAAGATTAATAACAAAACAAAAACAAGACAAGAAGTATTATCCATTTTAGCGCAAGGGGGAATTGATCCTCACGGATTTAACATAATTCTCCAAGGAGAAATCCAAAATTTTGTTGCAATGGGAGGAGAAGATAGAAGAAAAGTAATTGAGGAAGTTGCAGGAATTTCAATTTACGAAATGAGAAAAGAAAAATCATTAAAAGAATTAGAAAAAACTGAAAACAAATTAAAAGAAGTTGAAGCAGTTTTAAGAGAAAGAACGTCCTTTTTGAATAATTTAGAAAAAGAAAGAGAAGCCGCACTTAAACATAAAAAATTAGAACAAGATGTGAGAGTTTTCAAGAAAAGTATAATTTATATGGATTTGACAAACAAGAAAAAAGAAAAAAATAGCATCGAAGAAAGAATAGAAGAAAAAAATAAAGAAGTCGGAAAAATAAAAAAAATAATTTTAGAATATAAAATAAAAATAGAGAATTTAGAAGAACATATTTCTGACATCAATTCCAGGATTCAAAAACAAACAGGATTAGAACAAGAAAAATTAAATCAAGAAATTGATGTCAGAAATATG
>CAZFLO010000003.1:0-37612 GCA_964519005.1 Candidatus Woesearchaeota archaeon | reverse complement strand
TATTAGCTTTTACTTAAGATGCCCCGCAGCTTGCTGCGGTTGGGAGTTTCACTTTTTCTTGGAGTTTTTTTTCTAGATTAAAATTAAAGTAGTTGTTCACTAGTTTGTCTAAACCAGCATCCATTAGACCAAATGAATTTCCTGGGCTGACGATTGCGTCTGCTTTTTGTCTAAAGATGTCTCCCTTTATTATTTCAATTTTTGGATAATTTTTGAATTCATTTTCCCATGCTGTGATTAGTTTATTATCTCTTGAACACAATTTGGTTTTGATCATAATTTTTAAAATTTGTTTGATGTTATAAATCTTTTTAGTTTCAATTCAAAGAGATAAATCCATATAAATCTTTACTCCCTTATTTCCATTATGAAAGATCTAAAATTTGAAGTTGTTGAAAAATTAAGTACTCTTCGAATGAAGGCCCGGGATTTGAAACGCATTTCCAAATTTGAATCGATTAGTCCGCCTTCTGTTTTTATTGGGTCCAAATTAAAATACCCAACTGTGAATGTGGGGATTTTGTCTCCGATTGAGAAAGTTGATGATGCGGGGATTTTTGATGATGCGAAGACTTGGGCTAAAGATAATTATTCAATTCCACAAGTTATTGGTCTTAGGGAAAATTTACTTAATTCAAGATTTCAATCGAAGGTTACTGATGTTCGGTTGAATAAACGCTTTGTTGAAATTGCTAAAGATATTGCCATTGCGTCAAGTCCGGTGGATGTTGAAATTGAATTGAAAAATCAGGTGAATATTGGGAAAAAGGTGGACAGGGTTTTGACTCCTCATGGGATGAAGGCGAATTTGAAAGATGCGAAAGTTACGTCCAATGTTAAAGTTGATAAAAAAGTTGATCGAATTATGAATGATGAGGTTAAAGCAAATGAGGGGATGAATTATTTGTACAGTTCAGGAATTAATGAATATGGTTTGGCGAAGATTTTGTCTGTTGGTGTGATGGGGATGAAGAAAGATAAGCGAATGGTTCCGACTCGTTGGAGTATCACGGCTACTGATGATACGATTACAAAGGATTTATTGAAAGCTGTTAGGCAAAATAATTGGATTCAGGATTATGAGTTCTTTTTTGGAGAATTTATGGGGAATCAATATCTGGTTATGCTTTTTCCAGGTGTTTGGAGTTATGAATTATTTGAGTTGTATTATCCTGGTTCTAGTTGGAATCCTGGAACAGAAATGAAGGCTTCCACGGATTCAGAGGGATTTAGTGGCAGAACGAGTTATGCACAGAATTGTGTTGGAGGATATTATGCGGCTCGATTACCTGTCGTAGAATATCTGAATTCAATTGGAAAACAAGCTTCTATTTTGGTTATTCGTTTGGAGACGCCTTCTTATTGGGCTTCTTTGGGGGTTTGGGTCGTGAGGGAGAGTGTTAGGAAAGCATTGGCCCGAGAAGTTATGAAATTTAGCGATAAAAAGGAATTTCTGGATTCTGTGAAGAAAATAGGGAAAATAAAATATGATTTTGATTGTGATTTAATTTTTGATAAAAGTAAATTGTTAAAAATTTATGGAATTCAAAGAAACTTGAAAGATTGGTTTTAGGATATAAATATTTTTAAATATTTATTTTTTAAATTTATTATGTTTAGAAACACAAAAATTCCTTTTTTGGGAGATAATATTCAGAAATCTTATTCTCAAGAATTGAATAAAATAATTGGGACTTTAGATAATCCTTGGAAATCTTATCCTGCGGAATATTACCCTGAACTATTTTTATCTCCTAAGGGAATGAATCTCAATGAGCCTTTTGAAGGAATTGAATTTGTAAAATTAAATTCTCAAAGAGAGGGAAATTTTCTCCAAATTGATTTTTATTGGGAATATTTTGAAAAAAATGCTTTTGAAGAGATGTTTTCTAGAAAATATGAGAAGTTAAAAAAAGATGGGTATACTTTAATCTTAGTAAAACCAGTAATTTCTGTGAAAGATGTTATTTCAGAATTAGAATATATCTCTAATAATTATGAAATTAACCTTTCTAGTAAAAATTTTTATCCTGAGTATAATTAATTGAACCAAAATTGGAAAAAACTCGAGTAGAGAAAACTTTTTAAGAGGAAGAAACTGTTGTAATTTTAGAAGGGAGACTTATAATAATATGACAACAGCATTTACAAGGGGATTGAGGAGACTTTTTGGTATTGAACATAAACGTAGAAGGGTTCTTGCGCCTTATGGATCTATGATGAGGCCAGAAATTATTGTGGATCCCGTTCAGGAAGTCGAGATTCAGGAAGTCGTTCAAGAAAAACCGGTTAGAAAAAAGGTAACTAAAAAGAAAAAAGCAAAGAAAAAAGTTACTAAAAAAAAGTAGCTAAAAAGAAAGTAGCTAGAAAAAAAGTTACCAATTAATTTTCTTTGTTTGAATTTTTTATTAGAAACTTTATTAAATGATTTTCTATTTTAGTGATTAAGATATTTTTGATAAAAAATCTTAAAGGAGGTATAAAATGTGTAAGTGTCATAAATGCGGAGGATTTCTTTTTGGTGCATTTTTAATCATATTTACTTTTATTGACTGGAGTGTAGCTAAATGGATAACTTTCGGAATTGGTATTCTTTTAGTTCTTCATTCATTTGTTAATGGAGATTGTGGAACTCTTTGTTCAACAGGAAAATCAAAAAAGAAAACAACTAAAGCTAAAAAGTAATTTAGCAAATTTTTATTATTATTATTTTTTATTTATATTTTTTTTGACAATTAGAATTTTCTGAGTGGATTATTGTTGTTGCAGAATTAATTTTTTTTGGCAATTTTCCAAAGTGTTTCGAATTGTTGTTTGTAGGCTTTTGCTATTTCTTTTTTTTCAATAATAATTGTAGTGAAAGGTTTGTTAAAATCTACTATTGCCACTTTGTTTCCATAAATCATTGTTCTTACTGGAATATTTTGCCCTGGGGGCAAATATCTAATTTCTGCTAAAGGACTTGTTGAAGACCATTTTCCTTTTGTGAATAATAGGTGCCATTTTATCCCATATTTTTTTTGTTCCTTAAAATGTTCTTCAATTTGTGCAGGGAGGTAATCTTTGTATGGATCTTCATCTGTTCCGAAACCCATTAATTTTTTTCCTTTTCTTCCTGCTTCAATTGTTTCTTTTAAAACTATTTTTGGACCTTGAAGTCCAGTATAGACAATCACATTATTTTTTTCTTCTTGTTGTTTTTGTTTTGCTTTAATTGAGGGAATTATTTTTTTAATTTTATTTTGTGCTTGTGAAAGGTTCTCTTTCTTTTCCTCTAGAAAATCAATCAATCTTTCAGGAGGGGTTGCATCATAATATTTTATGTTTTCTTTTACTATATGCCCAACTAATCCTTTTGTTTGCAATTTATGTAAAACATCATAAACTTTTGAACTTGCTATATTTGCTTTTTTTATTATTTTTCCAGCAGTCGTTTGTCCTAGTTCAATCAACGCATTATATACTTGACTTTCTCCTTCCGTCAATCCGATCTTTGTAAGTGTTTCTTTTAAGTTTTCCATACTCTCCATTAAGGGGGGAGTAATATTTAAATATTGTGGTTTTTTGCGGGAATTATGGGAGAAGAAAAACAGAATAAGATAAAAGGAAAATATATAATTAAAGATATTTTAGAACGTCCAGATATAAAACATAATTTAGAAAGAATTCCATCTTTTATTTCAAAAGGTTATTTAGGATATTATTCAGAAAGAAGTAATCCTCTTTCAAATGATAAATTTTTTAATTGTGATGGGCCGAAAGTCACTGCTTGGATTTTAGATAATCATTATATTTTAGACTCAAGTTCACATTATTTTTGTCATCACCTTTCTCAAAGAGACGTTTTTGGGGTTGAAGATTTAAATGTTGGCAAAGAAAAATTAAAATTAAGAATGCTTGAAAAGATGTTTTTTTTATTTAATGATGAAATGAGGGGGCATTCGGATTATGAATATGAAATTATGTGGAACCTTGAAAATGAACTTGTTAATCTGGGAATTTTTAAATTTGATAAGGACTTTAACTCAAATATCCCTGGAATTTATAAAAAGATTTTAAATAAAAAATAAATATAAATCAATTGATAAGAAAGTTGAATTGAAAGCAAATAAATTAGATTTAGAGATTGAATCTTTAGAAGAAAGAAAATCAAATTTCTATGAACCTAGAAAAAAATTATAGGAATATTATGGATGGTAATTGAGAGTTGGGATTAGATCCTAAAATTACCTGCATCTTTTTTGAAGGAAAAGATTTTAGTCGTTATGGAATAAGTTACTATGAAGTTTTGAAATCTCTTTTGAATAGTGGAATTGAAGGCATTTTTGAACTATACAATAATCCCCTGTTAAAAATATTTGCTCCTGACGATTTATCAAAAATTATGAAAAAAATAATTCTTAGAACTTCTACAAAAGAAGATTTAGATAATTCAAAAGAACTTGCTCAAGAGTTTTATTTATTTCCTTCAGCTAATTTCTTTTTGTATGCTTCAACTCTTTCTCTATTGCTTTCGCAATCAGTGTTGAAACAAAATATCCAAGGTTTTTTCCCTGCAGATAAAGTCATCAGCAAGGGGAATTTACAATGTTCACATTCTTTTCCTACTTTCTTGATTTTTCCTTTTGGAGGTAAAGAATAAGTTGTTTTACAATTTGGATAAGCATTACATGCAACAAAGAATTTCCTTGTTTTAGGAGAGTAAGTTATTGCGAGTTCTCCTTTCCCACATTTTGGACATTTGATTAATTTGTTTTCTTCCTTTTCTATTTTTCTTTGCTCTTCTTGAGCATTCATCAATTCTCTTCCTATTTGGCTTTCTTTTGCTTCGAATTCTTTTGCAATTTTTATAATTGTGTCTTTTGCTTTTTCAATTATTTTATCTTCTTTTTTCATTAAATTTTCAATTGGTTCATTTGTAATTTTGACTATGTCATCCATTTCATCCTGTATTTCTTTTGTTAATTTTTCATCTATGATTATTGGAGAATATTTTTCTAAAGTATTAATTAGAGAAATTCCTAGTGGCGTTGCTTCTATTGATTTTTCTCGGACATATCCTCGGTCATAAAGTGTTTCAAGAATTGCTGCTCGTGTTGCTTTTGTTCCAAGGTTTCTTTTTTCTAATTCTGATAGAATGGAAGCTGGGGAAAATCTTTTTGGAGGTTGAGTTTCTTTTTCTTCTATTTCTTTTTTAGTTATTGTAACTTCTCCTTCTAGATCTGGAACTTCAATTTCTTTTGCTTTTGTTGGATAAAATTCTAACCAAGCTTTTTTTTGGGTTTGAGAACCATTTGTAGAAAATACTAACTCATTTAATTTTACGATAATTCTTTTTTTATCAACGATTGCATCGTCGCAAAATAAAGCTAGAAATCTTTTTACAATAAGTTCGTAAACTTTTTCTTCATGTCCTGACAATACTGGAGGTTTATTTCCTGTTGGATAAATTGAAGGATGTGCAGGATCAGTTTTTTTCCCTTCAACTGGTTTTTCTTTTGTGATTAATTTTGCTACTTTGTATCTTATTTTTAAAATTTCTAGAATTGATTTGTAGTCTATTGATTCGGGTAATTTTTGCGAAGATGTTCTGGGGTAGGAAATTAATCCTGCCAAATAAAGTGATTGCGCTGCTTTTAGGGTATTTGAAGGAGTTATTCCATAAAATTTATAGCATTCGGTTTGAAGTGCAGTTAAATTAAATGGGGGATTTGGAGGAATTATTTGCTGACTTTTTTTTGTTTCTGCAATTGCTTTTTTTCCTACAATGTCATCGAATTTTGTCAATTCTTTTTTGGCCCCATTGGGATCCCCTTCGGGGGCAAAAATATCTTTAACATATTTTAAATCAACTGTTGGTTTTTTAACGGTTATGAATACTTGCCAATATGGAACTGAAATAAATTTTTGAATTTCTTTTTCTTTGTCAACAATTAATTTTAATGCTGGACCTTGAACTCTTCCGATTGACATTATTTTGAATTTTCCTGTGGTTTTTATTGCATTCATTAATGCCCTTGAAAGATTTATTCCATAAAACCAATCCAAGTAATGTCTGGATTCTCCGGCTATCGCTTGTCCCCAATTTATTGTTTTCATTTTATTTTCATAAGCTTCATTTAATTCTTTTGTTGTTAGCGTCGAGAATTTCATTCTTTTTGCATTTTTTTGATTACAAATTAATCTTACTACGTTTGTCCCAATAACTTCTCCTTCGATATCATAATCTGTTGCGACAGTTATTGAGCCTGCATTTTTTGCAAGTTTTAGTAATGTGTCATAATATTTTTTGGTGAAATCTCCTTTCCTAACTAGATAATTTGGTACCCAAGAGATATCAAATATTGGAACAGTTGAACCAGGTACATTTTGTTTTAGGGTAAATAAATGGCCCACTGCACAAGCAACAATTAACTTTTTCCCTTCCCTGTCCACTTCATAATATGGAACTCCTCCAACCAATTCTCTTTTTGTGGATGAACCTAATGCTGAAGAAATCTTTAATGCTGCTTGAGGTTTTTCGGTGATAATTAATTCATATCCATTCTTTTTTAATAATATTTTTGGGGGGATAAATTTAATTTCTTTTATTGTTGTTTTTGTAGATTTTCTAATTGTTTTTTTCCTAGTAGTTTTCTTTTTAGCTCCCTTTTTTCTAGTGGCGTCGTTCGACATACCCCTACTTGTGGAATTCTGGGACATATTTTTCACATTCCCTTCTTTTTCTATGGTGATTAATTCAGAGGGCATTAATTTTGAAGAAATTTTTTCTACGGTTTTCATCCTTTTTGACGAATTAATTGGGTCTTTTATTATTTTTTCTGTTGTTTTTTTGTTTTGTTCATCAATGGGTCTTTCTTTTTTTATTACTTTTTCAGTTGTGACTTTTGCATTACCGTTTCCTCTAAAAAAAGTTTCAGTTGCATTCTCTTCTCTTGATTTTCTTTTTGTAGGCATTTTATTCATAATTACGTATAGTAATTATTTTAAATGGTTTTTGTTTATTGATTTCATGATAATAAAAGTTGGAAAGAGAAAATTTGAATCAAAAATAGTCATTTTGTTTGTTATTGGAATTATTTTGTTAGGATTTTTGTTTGGAAATTTTTTGTTTTTGGTAGATTCTGATTCAAGTCCGAATTTTATTCAAAAAATTGTTATTTCTGAAACTGATTTTATAAATAAGATTGTTGAGAAGTATTTTTATGATGGGCCTGTTTCTAGTAAAGGATACTCTTGTAGTGCTGGAAGTTAGTTTATTTGATTAGTTTATTCAATTCTTGGATTCTTCTTTCTGAACCTATTGAAGTGTTGAATAATTTTATGAAAAGTTTTCCGAGCCATTCTGACCATTCTTTGTCTTTTATTGTGTAAAAAATAAATTTCTTTTTATCTAGTTCTTTAATTTTTCCGGTTGGTTCTTTTATTTCTTTTAATCTTATTGTTTTATTATCAATAACAAAAGCTCTTATTGGATGTTCTTTGTGACGTATTTCAATTAATTCTTTTCCATATTTATAATTCAAAGAAAGAACTTTTTTTATGTTTTCAATTCCATCTAAGTCTACCCGACATAATACTTTTATTCTGATTCCATTTTTTACCAAATTTTCTAATGTTTCAAATAAGTCAATTTTTCCTTCTTTTAGATTAATCCAAGAAAGGTTCCCTGAGAAGAGTTTTAATTCTTTTTTTGTTTCTTTTAATATTTGGATTAATTCAGTTAAATTTGTTGAAGCTTCATTAATTTCATTTTCGACAATAACTCTTTTGTTTTTTTCTGGAACATGTTGGAAAATGTCAAATGCTGAAAAATCCCCTTTCTTTTTTAGTTTGATTATTTGTTCTTCGAGTTCTTCTTGAAATTTTGTGTGGCTAATTTTTTCTGGATTTGAAAGATATGCGATCTTTAGAGCTCCCCTTGTTCCTCCTCGGAAAGTTTTTGTGTTGATTGTTCCATATTCTTCTTCAATTTGTTTTAGGTACCGGTCAACGGTTCTCCAATTTTTATTTAGATTAATCGCGATTTCATTTATGCTTCTTGGTTCGTAAGAAATAAGTTTTTCTATTTTTTGAATTGTGTTTTTATCGAGCATTGTTAAATGAGTAATTGGAGATATTTTATAAGTATTTATGTGGCGTGCAACTATGTTGACACATTTTGTACAGAAAGGTGTATGAAATATACAACTCTTGGATAGGTTATGAAAAAAGATGTTAAAGATCAAATTAAAATTTTTGAGAAAGAGAATAAAAAAAGTTTTGAGAATTATCAAAAGAGGGGAGAGGTTTTGGATTTTGTTAGTCAAGCTAAATTTAATATTCTTGGTTTTGAGGAATTAAAAAATGGGTTTAGTGTTTATACAAATGATTTTAGTGTTGTTGATCAATATAAGATTGTTACTTTGGGATATAATGAGGATAGCATAAATCATGGGCCTTATGATAAAGATGAATTGACTTCTAAGAGCTATTCGAAAATTTTTGAGTTTTATTCTAGTAAAAGTTTTGGAGATATTGAATTGGGAATTAATTTGAGGGATAATTGGATGAAGGATAATAAATTTAATGTTCTTTTTGAATATCGGTGGAATCAAAATGGCGGGGGTCTTTATTTGCCTAATCCTTTAGAGAAAATGGTTGGATTTTATCAAGAAAAAGGGATGCAAGAAGAGTTGTTGAAAGAAGTTTCAGAAGTTGTGAAAATAGCTTCGGAGTTGGTGAGGGTTTAAAATGGAATTAGAAAAAAGAATTGAAGTAAATGTTAAAGAAATTGTGAAAGATGTTCGGGAATATTTTAGAAATCAGAAAGATGATTGGCAAAAGATTCCTTGGTTGGCTCTTCAAGCTGATGGACGAGATGGATTTGGCGGGGGAAATACAGAACCTTATATGTATGGAATAGAAGTTATCGATGATCGTTTAGGAGTAGATTTGGAAACGGGGGAATTGGTTTCTTCTCTTTTTTATGATTTTAGTGATATGGGTTTGGCGGGGGATAAATCAGTTTTAGGATTGTCCTTTCTTTTGAAAAATTACAATGCAAAAAAAATAATAAGGAAATTAGAAGAAGAAGGAAAAAAAGAGCATAAATCTTTTGTGAATTATGGAGAATTTGCGACAGCTCAAGAATGGAGATCTTCTGAGATTGAGAAGTATGGTTTGGAAAAAGAGAAATATGTTCGGAGGAAAATATGCGGGATGAAGATAATGCACATTATTTAATGAGTTGTGGCCCATATATTCAAGCTTATCGGTTGGAAAAATTTTGCGAACATTTGGATTTGAAAGGGTATGGAGTTTCCGATTTAGGAGAGGTTGATTTGATTGGAGTTGTGGTGGCAGGGGTAAAATATAGTTATGGGGATGTGGATAAAATTCCAGTGAAAGAAAATGAACTTGAGAAAGAGGTAATAAAAAATGAATGAAGATAATTATTTTGTAAAGTTGGAAATATTTCACGGAGTTCATTATGGTATTCCTGGTTGCCCCAATACTGAAAGTTATATTCATGATTTGGAAATGCATGGGGAAGAAAATTTTGATGTTAAAGTTAGAAATTATTTAATTGATAGCAGGTTGTTTCCCACCGAATCCGGATATTTGAAAGCAAAAGTTATTGCGGTTAGTGATGGTAATAAAGACATGGGGAAAGAGAAAATTGTTCGATTGAGTACTTTGGAATTGATTATGGGGAGAGGATCAAAGAAAAATGAATAAAAAACAATGTGGGCAAAATTGCCCTTATTCAAAATTTGAATTTGATGATTTGTTGTATTCTTCTTTGGGAAATTATGAATGTAAGATAAAAGGAATTGAATATGGTCAATATGGAGAACCCACTGGAAATTATATCTGTCATGAAGAAAAGCATAAAGAATGTTTCTGGTTTGATAAAGAAAATAATTTAGAAAAGGGAAGTAATAAAAAATGAATAAAAAATTTAAAGAAGATGTTGAAATGAAAATGGGTTTTTTGGAAGAAGATTTGTCTGAATTAGAAAAGGAAAAAAGTTTCTATGAGTTTTTAGAAAATTCTGAACATGGCAAAAATATTTCAAAACTCGAGGGAAGTTATGAACATGGATTTAAGATTTCTGGTCGAGATTATTCTCTGGTGGATGATTTTTCTTTGGGAATTGAAAGTGCAAATAGGAATCGTTCTCTTTTTGATGATCATGCTAAATTAGTCGGAGTTTTGAAATTTTTTAATGATAAGAAATTTGAGGAATATGGTGCTCGTTATAATTTGGTTGAAGATAATTTGAGTAAAGAGAAAATGAATGTGACTTATATTTTGAATATTGATGATGGAGATTATTCTGGAACTCCACTAAGTCCTTTTGGACCTTATTTTAGTTTTCCTAAAAAGTTAAAGGAAATGGAAAAGTTTTATTTGGAAAAAGGAATGAATAAGGATTTGGTTTCAAAAATTATTGGAGAAGTTGGAATTATTCGTCGAGGATTGGGCGCTAAAAATTTCTAATTTTAGATTTCAAAAATTGTCGGAGAAAATGCAGCATTGATTACTTTTGCTCCACCTATCTCTTCGATGAGTCCGCCACCCTCGTGAATGTGTCCACAGATTACGAAGTCTGGTTTGAATTTTTTTATTGCTTCTCTTACTCCGTAGGAGCCCGGATATCCAATTAATTCTATTGCACTTCCGACTGGGGGACAATGTGAAATCATTATTTTCTTTTTCAAATGTTTTATTCTTTCGTGGCCTTCTGTTAATTCTTTCAATACAATTTCGGAATCCTCTTTGAATCCCCAATCTGTTGTTCCTGATCCAAAGAAACCTATGCCTTCTTTTTCTATGCCTTTTTTATGGAGATCAATTATTCCTGGATATATTTCTGAGAATTCTTTAATTGTTGTGGAGGAATCATGATTTCCGTGAACCATTAAAATTTCCCTTCCCTTTTTTATTAATGGTTTTATTATGCCTTCCTTTTTTTCATTGAACCAAGTTAAGTCTCCTGCGTGAAGAATTAAATCAACGTTTTCTTTATTTGCCATTTCTCCAATTTTTTTGACTAAATCGGAATCTCCGTGTGTGTCTGCGATTGCTAGGATTTTCATTCAATTAGTAGTTTAAGGAGAGTTAATAAATTTTAGTACTCCGAATGATATCTGTCGCCCTGGGGGTAAACATTTTGTCACTCTTTGTCTGACATATTTATCACAAAATATTTATAAGCAAATGAAGGTCTGAATATATACAATTAAACTATATATATCCAAATGGAAGATAACTTTGACATCTTCTTTCGAAAAAAGCCGGCTTTAATGTTGGTTTCTTTGAAGAAGAACACGCGGATGAGATATGGTAGTATATTGGCTAAAGAAGTAGACTGTACTTATAGCCATGCGGTAAAGATACTGCAAACTTTGGAACACCTGAAGTTGGTAGAATTTGATAAGAAAGGAAGAATCAAACTTATCAAACTTACTCCAAAAGGTAGACAAATTGCAGATGCGATTGAAGGAATACAATCTTTAATCAAATAAACCGGATAGAGGTGATTGCTACCCGGCTCTGAATGAACTCGAAAGAGATTAATATGGCAATTATAAAATTGTTAGTTTTCTAGAGGAAGGTATATTATTTTTCTGGCAATATTTATTTTGTTTGAGTTATTAAAAGAATTTATGTGATTTTTTTACGAAAAATTTAATAACCTTTATTTTCTTTTCAGGTAATGTTTTATGATCTTTTTGTTCAAGCTCTTGCATTAGTATTCTTGTTATTTTTTATTTTATCTTATTATGCTAAAACAAGAATTAAGATTTTATTATTGCAGTTATTTGGGTTTTTGTTTCTTATGTTGCATTTTTTACTTCTCCATGCTTGGTCGGGATTTGCTGTTCAATTAATTAACATATTTTCCACAATTTTATTTATGTTTAAAGGAAAAAAGAAATTTTTAGATAATAATGTAATACTTGTAAGTTTTCTCTTGCTTTATTTTATTCTTACATTATTTACTTGGGAGGGATTTTATAGTATTTTTGCTTTTTTTGCTATCTCTATTGGGACTTTTGCTAGGTGGCAAATAAAGCCCAACACAATTCGATTTACTTTAGTGTTTGCTACTTTATTTTGGATAATTTATGATTTTTTTGTGGGTTCTTATGGGGGAATTATTTCAGAAATTGTTTTACTTGTTTTTCTTTTCATTAGTTTAATAAGAAATATAGATTTTAAATCTAAAAATATGTTTAGGTAATTTTTTATAAATTTTATAAGAAGAAAGGCTCGAAGGGATTTGAAACATACATAAAAATATAGGTCATGCCAGGAAACCCTCTGGGGTGAAAATCTCTTAAACAAATTTTTCTTTAGAAAAATAAAAATGGCCCCGATGGGATTTGAACTTATTTAAATCTTGACTTTTGGCCTTCGGCATTAATCAAAGTCAAAATTTTCACACGACACTGTGTCCTGGGTTTAAGAATATGGCCCCGATGGGATTTGTGGGTCACTTCGTTCTCCGTAGCACTAAAGTTTACACTTTGTACTAAACCCAAGGCTTCAAATCTAAATAGAATATGGCCCCGATGGGATTTGAACCCACGACACCATGATTAAGAGTCATGTGCTCTGACCAGGCTGAGCTACGAAGCCATATTGATGGAGCGAAGCCTCTTTGGGCTGAGGCCTCATGTAATGAGGTCATCCCTTGGGAAGCTACGAAGCCATACTAAATTAGAGAGATATTTTTTCTTTAAAAAGTTTGTTAATCTTTGGAATTGATTTCAGAATTGATTTCTAAAAATAATTTTGAGTATAATTCTTTTAAGCTGTGAGGGATTGAATTTACAAGATAAACATTGTTTTTATCATTAAGGTATTTTATTTTTTTGGAATCAAAATCTACTTCAAAAGATTCTGAATATCTTTGTGCAAAATCAATTAAGTTGTCTCGATAATATTGTATGTATGTTGGAGTATTATTTTTTCTAAATTTATTTTCTAAGCCTTTTTTGAATTCACTTAATGTTTTGAAATCTATTTTTGTTTTTTCTTTGTTTATTGAAAAGTAGCTTGCAACTACAGATTTTATTCTTATTGTTTCCATAATTCAACAAAGAGTTGTGTTAATTATACTTTTTTCTGGACATAATTTGTCAATGGAGTTGTGTTAAGAATTAATCGTAATCTCTTCTAGTGTGCCCACATTTAACACATTTGAAGAATTTTGTTTCTGATTCATCACTTGATCTTGTTTGGATTGTCCAGAAATATGCTTTTCCATGTCCACATTCAGGACATTTTTCATTTACTACTGGGGCTGTCGAACCTAATGCTTTTTTTAATATGGGAATCTCAATTTTATCATCTATTTTTTCTTTTGATATCAAGTCAACTGCTCCTTTTTTTACATACTTACACCTGGGGCAAGAACTATTTTTTACTTTAGTCATTAATACGGCACCGCATTTTGGGCAAAATTCCATGAGTTTCTAAATGAGTATTTGATTTATATATTTTGTGCTTTGTGTTATTGGTGAAAGAAGGGATAATCGCTTCGCTCAAAACAAATTGCTAAACGCAAATTTTTTTTGACTCCGCTTTTTGTAGAAGAAGAAATTATTTGGAAGTAATTTTTGAATTGGAGATTTAGTTTTGTTAGTTGAGGATAATTAATTCTGTTCAGAATCAATTTTCTTCACAAAATCCTCTTTCGGAAGGGGATCGCATTTTTTCAAAGAAGATTAATTTTATCCATCCCAAGTATGGGGCAATGTTAGCTGTTGCTTTTCCAACTACTTGGTCTTCTGAAATTCTTTTTTCAAATTCTATTTGTCCGTTGTTGTTGTCCCCCACTGTGGAAAAGATATATTCCTCGCCTTCTTGTTCAATTGAAATAACTCTGTGAATTACTGGATTTCTGTAATTAGCATTGAAGATTATTACATCCCCTAGTTCTATTTTTTCGGGTTTGGACCCGGTGATGAATAAAATATCTCCTTTATTGAATCCTTTTTTGAAAGAAAATTCTTTCCAATCTTTTTCTGTCAATTTTAATTGAAAATATTTCATGTCGTGTGTTTCCCACCAATTATTAAAATTTGAAAAAAGATTTCCCTCGTGATACATTGAACAAGATTCGACAATTACTAGGGGGAGCGCTGTTCCTGTTGTTAGAGAAAGAAGTGGGAAAAATATTAATTTTATTATAACAAATAAAAATACTAGTGAGATAATCCATCCTTTGAAAGAATCATCTTTCCAAACAATGAACCAAAATTTTTTTAAGAATTTTTTCACATCACTCTTTTTCATTTTGTTAAAACGGTATTGGAGTTTTTAAGTTATTTGGGATGGATTAATAGTTTACTTGATTAAATCGCTGGACGCAGATTTAATTTTCGTTCGCTAAGATAAAAATAATTATTTAGAAATAAGTTTTAAGTTTGGAAATGAAATTTTACCTCCATTGAGCGAGTGACCGAATATTTGATTAGCTTTATAAAAATTGGTTTTTTAGTTGTAATATGATAAAAGCAATTTTGTTTGATATTGATAATACTTTGATGGATTTTATGAAAATGAAAACTCGTTGCTGTAATGAGGCTATTGATGCTATGATTGGTGCTGGTTGGAAAGTTGACAAGAAAAAAGCATTGAAAAGTTTGTATAAATTATATGATGAATATGGGATCGAATATGATAAAATTTTTCAGAAATTGTTGAAGAAAGAATCAGGAAAAATTGATTATAGGATTTTGGCACATGGAATTACAACTTATCGTAATTTTAGAGAAAGTTATTTAGTACCTTATTCTAAAGTGATTCCGACTTTGTTGAAGTTAAATAAAAAATATCGTTTGGCAGTTGTTAGTGATGCTCCTCGGATTTATGCTTGGATGAGACTTGTTACAATGAAGTTGGATGGATTTTTTGAATTTGTTGTGACGAAGGGCGATGTGAAGAGGGAGAAAACAAGTGCTACGCCTTTTAATGTTGTCTTGAATAAATTGGACATAAAACCGAATGAAGCGTTAATGATTGGGGACAGAATAACTAGAGATGTAAAAACTCCCAAGAAGTTAGGAATTAAAACTTGTTATGCCCGTTATGGAGATAGAAACCCTGTTCCTCTTGGGAAAAGCGGAGCGGATTTTGAAATTGAAGACATTTCTGGTTTAATAAAAATTTTGAAAATTTTAGAATAATTTTTCCCATTTTTTAGTTAAGTTAATAAATCTTAATGTCTTTATTTTGTTTAGTAAAGATGATGAAAAAAAATTTTATATTTCTTGTTCTGGTTGTTTTAATTATTGGAACTTTTTCTGTTTTTGGAGTTAATGCTGCTAATGGTGATGAAAATTTGGGTGTTGCAAATCAGGGTAATTTTAATGACATGGATCCTGCTTTGATGCCCAAGCCAATTCTTTATCAAGAAGTAAGGGGGGAAAGAATTTCTTCGGGAGAACATAATTTTGGTCAAGGTAAAAAAGTTATGATTGAGAGAAAACAGAATAGAATTGAAATTCGTTCTGGAGAATTTGTTGCTAATTGTGAAGATTGCAATATGACTGAAGAGCGAGATGGAGAAAGGACAAAATTCTTTATGCAAAAATCTAATGGAATGAATTCTGAAATTAAGATAATGCCTGATCAAGCTTCCGAGGTTGCTTTGGCTAGATTGAAATTGAGAGATTGTGAAAATTGCTTGATTGAATTGAAAGAAATTGGAAAAAATGATCGAGCTAAAATGGCGTATAAAATTAGAACAAAAAGACATGCGAAATTTTTGGGAGTTTTTAATTCTGAGATGAATGTCGAGGCGGAAGTTGATGCTGAAACTGGGGAGGTTTTGAAAATTAGAAAACCTTGGTGGGGATTTATGGCTAGTTCAAAAGAGGAATTGGCCGAATAGTTTTTACAAAAAAATTAAATAGCAGATTTTTTTAAAGAGGTTATGGAGTTTCAAATAATTTTGTTTTTGATCGTGTTTTTAATTGGATTAATTATTGCGTATAAATTGGGGAACAAGATTGGGGCATTTAGAAAAGATCAGTTTTGGAAGGAGAAAATTCCTTTGCATAGAAAAGAAGCGATTCAAAAATCTCGTGCGGTTTTGGGGGGAAATTTTTCTGAACAGTTGGCTCCGTTTTTGCCTGATTTTAATTATCTTCCAACTGAATGTAAATTTTTGGGAAAGCCAATTGATTTGATTGTGTTTCGGGGGATGGATGAAAAAAGAATTGATGAAGTTGTGTTTGTTGAAGTGAAGAGTGGGAATTCTAAATTGTCTTCTTCTGAGAGAAAATTAAAAGATGCAATTGAGGGAAAGAGAGTTCGTTGGGAAGAGTATCGGGTTCCGGAAGAATTGACTAGGGAAAGGATTGAAGAGTAATTTTAATTTTTTTTCCAAGTTGGTGAAACCCCAGTTAACAACTACATTAGGGGGAGGAACTTTAATAAAAAGTAAAATAATTATACTCTTAAAAGAGGATATTTAATGATAAATAAAAAAATTCCAGAATTATTTGTTCCTGAAAATTCAAAAAATTATCATGGTGAACCTATTTGTATATCTGGACCTCCAGGAATTGGCAAATCCACTATTGGAGGAAAAATTGCAGAAAAAATCAGCATACCTTTTTATGATTTAGATGATTTTGTTGTCAAAAAGTATGATGTAAAAACCACCAAAGAAGTTATTAAAGAAAAAGGAAATGATTTTTTCTTAAGATTATTACACACTTGCTTAAAAGAAATTTTGGAAAAAAAGAAAGGAACATATATTCTTGGTCTTGGGGGTGCAACTATAGTTCATTTGAAAAAAGGAGATTTGAAAGATAGGAATAAGAAATTGGTAGAAAAGTATGCTTTTACAATTTGTTTATTGCCTTCAAAAGATATAACTAAATCAGCAAATATTCTATGGTCAAGACAAAATGATGGCAAGAGATTTACTGGTATTAAGAATATTGAAGAGTTTCGAACCTATTTGAAAGAGCAAATGACTGGATATATTGAATCTGCAGATTTAGTGGTTTATACACACCATGCAACAATCGAAAAAATAGTCTCTAAGATTCTGAAATTTTTAGACCAAAGTTAGTTGGTTCTCCCCTAAATAAATTAGGTGTTCACAAAAATTGCACATAACCATTATTTGACGAACCTTTTCATTTTTATGGTTTGGATTTTCCGAAATCTTTATAAATATACACTCTGTGTATACACATGACAGATATATTTGATCATACGATTTTATGCAAGACTTGTAGCAAGCCTTTGCAGAAGGCGGTTGTCAATAAAAATGGTTTTCAGATGAGAGCTTTGATTTGTCCTTTGGGTCATGACAAAATAGTTCATCCGAAAGATGTCGAAGAATATAATAGATTCAAGGAATTGAATCAAAAAGAATTTAAAGTAAAAATGCGGATTGTTGGTAACAGTTATGCTGTGTCGATTCCAAAAGAGATTGTTTCGTTTATGCATGAAAAGGAAAAATTAATGGATGATATGGTTCGGCTTTGTTTTGAAGAGGCTGGGAGACTGAGTTTAAATTTTGGAGAAGAAGATGAAAAGTGAAGAAAATAAAGTAAATGAGAAAGGAGAAATTATTCTTAAGGTCAGTGAGGCACTTCAAGATGATGTGTATAAAGGAATTGCTCGACTTGATTTAGAATTAATGAGTGAGTTAGGAATTAAGCGAGGAGATGCAATTTTGATTAAAGCGAATAAGCAAACTGTGGCTATTGCTGATAGAGCTTATCCTGCAGATATTGGAGATGGAATAATTAGAATCGATGGACTTTTGCGTAGGAATGCTGGAGTTGGAATTGGGGATGAAGTTTTGGTTTCTAAAGCTGAAGTTAAAGAAGCAAAAAAAATTATGATTGCGCCAGCTCAAAAAGGAGTAATGGTTCAAGGAGATCCAACGAGTTTAAGAAAAGGTTTACTTGGAAGAATAATAATTAAAGGAGATGTTTTGGTTTTGGGAGGAGTTCAAAAAAGAAAAGAATTGATGAGTGAAGAGATGGGAGATTTGAATGATATTTTTGGTAATTTGGGAGATATTTTGGGAAACATTCCTGGACTTGGTGGACAACTTGGAGGAGCTGTTGCACAAATAAAATTCAGTGTTGTTTCTACAAATCCTAGTTGTCCAGTTATTGTAACGGAAAACACAGAAGTTGTTTTGAATTCGAAAGCAGTTGATGCAATTGAAGGAAAAATTCCAACAATTAATTATGAAGATATTGGTGGATTAAACGAGGAAATAAAAAAGATTCGGGAAATGGTTGAGATTCCAATGAAGCACCCGGAAATTTTTCAGAGATTAGGGGTTACACCTCCAAAAGGAGTTTTGTTACACGGACCTCCAGGAACGGGGAAAACACTTTTAGCTAAAGCAGTTGCCACAGAATCTGATGCGCATTTTATTTTATTGAATGGTCCTGAAATTATGAGTAAATTTTATGGGGAAAGTGAAAAGAAAATTAGAAATATTTTTGATGAAGCTGAGAAGAATGCTCCTTCGATTATTTTTATTGATGAGATTGATGCAATTGCACCTAAGAGGGAAGAGACACATGGAGAGGTTGAAAGAAGAGTTGTGTCCCAGTTACTGACCATGATGGATGGCTTGAATTCTCGAGGGAAAGTTATTGTTATTGGTGCTACTAACAGAGTTAATTCTTTGGATCCGGCTTTGCGTAGACCTGGGAGATTTGATCGTGAAATTGAAATTGGTGTTCCAGATAAAGTTGGAAGACTTCAAGTTTTGAAAATTCATTCAAGAGGAATGCCTTTTCACAAAAATGTTGATTTAGATAAAATTTCTTCTTTGACTCACGGATTTGTTGGAGCTGATTTGGAATCTTTAACTAAGGAAGCAGCGATGAATGTTTTGCGAAAGAATCTCGGGAAAATTAAACTTGATGAAGAAAATATTCCTCAAGAGGTTTTGGAAAAATTAATTATTAAACAAGATGATTTTGTGGATTCATTAAAGATTGTTAGGCCTAGTGCAATGCGTGAAGTTTTAGTTGAAACTCCTAATGTGGATTGGGATAGCGTTGGTGGACTTGATAAGATTAAACAAAATTTGAAAGAAGCTGTTGAATGGCCAATGAAATATCCTGAAAGTTTTAAGAGAATTGGGATTCGTCCTAGTCGAGGAATTTTATTGTATGGTCCTCCTGGAACCGGGAAAACTCTTTTAGCGAAAGCGGTTGCAAAAGAAAGTGAAGCTAATTTTATTCAAATTAAGGGACCTTCTTTGTTATCTATGTGGGTTGGAAAAAGTGAAGAGGGAGTTAGAAAGATTTTTGAAAAAGCAAGACAAGTTTCTCCTTGTATTATTTTCTTTGATGAATTAGATTCGATTGCTGGAAGACGAGGTATGGATCAAAATAAAGTTACTGAGAGAGTATTAAATCAAATGTTGTCAGAGATGGATGGCCTTGAAGAAATGAAAGATGTTTTAGTTATTGCAGCGACGAACCGACCTGATATGCTTGATACTGCTTTACTTCGTCCCGGGAGATTTGATAAAATTTTACTTGTGAATGCTCCAGAAGAAGCTGGAAGAAAAATGATTTTAGAGATTCATACGAAAGGAATGCCTTTGGCAAAAGATGTCAAATTAAATCAATTAGCAAAAGAAACTGATGGTTTTACCGGGGCTGATTTGGAAGCTTTGACTAGAGAAGCAGGAATGATTGCGTTAAGGGAAAATTTGGATGCAGATATTGTGAATAAAAATCATTTTGAAAAAGCTAAGAAAAAAGTTCAACCTAGTGTGACGAAGCAATCCCTTGTGACTTACGAAAAAATCGAAGAGCAATTTTTGAATAATGTTAAAACAGCAATTTCGAATAAAGGGGGAAGTTACTTCGGTTAAAATGTTTGGAGATGATTTTTTTGGTGGGGGAATAGATGATTTGTTTAAGCGTTTAGCTGGGGAAAACAGTTCTGTTGAATATACGACTTTGGGTCCGGATGGAAAAAGAAAAACAACAAAGAGAATGCAAAGAGATGTTTTTGGAAAAGTTCTTTTGGATAAAATTTCAACAAAGAAAAGAATTTATTTTGTATTTGATTTTTCTGGAAAAGAAAATGTTTTTGCGGAAATTAAAGATGAAATTATTGAAAATGATTATGGCGAAAGAGTTGCTACGGGAAAGAAAGTTTTGGAAGTTAAAGATGGAAAAGAGCATCTTGGAAGTTATCCTTTGAGTAAAGAAATTAGGCCAAAGGGTTATGAGTCAAATTTTAGAAATGGTATTTTGGAGGTTTCGTTTAAAAAATGAAAGATAACCAAAAGTCACGAGAACCTCTTCGAGGTAAAAAATTAATTTTAGAAGTAGTTGAAGCAAAGCAAGAATATCGAGGAAAAAATTTAGTTTCTATTTCTAATAATGATATGGAAGATTTAGGAATTGTTTCTGGAACTTTGGTTCAAGTTGGAAATTCAAAAAAGATGATTTTTAGGGCAATTCGGGGGAATGATATTTTTGATGGGAAGATAGGAATTGATGGTGAAACTCGTCATGTTTTAGGAATGAGCCTTGGAGAAAATGTTACTGTGGTTCAAAACAAAGTAGAAGTTAAATCTCTTAGGTCTATTGAAATTTCTGTTTTGGAAAATGAAAATGTTCCCGAAGAAGAAATGAAACAAAATGTAATTCCTAGTTTGAAAGATCCTCGGAATGAACATATTTTTCGAAGTGCTTTTAGTGGGGCTCCGGTTTCTGTTGGACAGAGAACAAGTGTGCCGTTAAGTAATGGTGAGAAAATTGTTTGTGTTATTTCAAAAATTTTGCCTAAAACTTTAGAGACTGGAATTGTTAATGATAAAACAAAAATTACAATTTCAGATTCAGTTGGAGAAGGGAGTGGAGCGAATGTTCATTATGAAGATGTTGGTGGGCTTGACGAAGAAATAGCGAAGATTCGTGAGATGGTTGAGTTTCCTATGAAGCATCCTAAAATTTTTGAGAAATTAGGAATTGGTGCTCCAAAGGGAATTTTGTTGACTGGGCCCCCTGGAACTGGGAAAACTTTGCTTGCTAAGGCTGTTGCAACTGAAACTGATGCAAAATTTATTTCTATTGCTGGTCCAGAAATTATGAGTAAATATCACGGGGGGAGTGAAGAAAATTTAAGGGGTAAATTTGAGGAAGCTCAAAAGAATGCTCCGGCTATTGTTTTTATTGATGAGATTGATGCAATTGCTCCTAAGCGTGGAGAAAGTAGTGACCAGGCTGAGAAGAGAGTTGTTGCACAATTATTGACTTTGATGGATGGATTGAAGAGTCGGGGACAAGTTGTTGTTATGGCTGCGACAAATCGACCAGATGACTTGGACGAGGCTTTGAGGAGACCCGGGAGATTTGATCGTGAACTCCGAATTAATCCTCCAACGGAAGAAGGTAGACGGAAGATTTTGGAAATCCATACGAGGAATATGCCTCTTGAAGATAAGGAAGCAATTTTAACTGAATTTTCAAATAAGACAATTGGTTTTACTGGCGCGGATTTAGAAGTTTTAGGGAAGGAAGCAGCTTTGCATTCGGTTAAACCTTTTTATGCAGATATCATGAGTCTTGCTGAAGACATGGAAAATCAGGGTATTGAAGACAAGAATTTGAAAGAAGGAGAAGTTTTGAGCATAGAAGAAAAAGAGATTATGGAAAAAAGGGAAAAAGTACTTTCTAATTTAGTTGTTAAGAGAGATGATTTTGTTTATGCTATGAAAATGGTTGAGCCTTCTGCAATGCGTGAAGTTTTAATTAAGAAACCCAATATAAAATGGACTGATATTGGTGGGCTTCAAGATGCTAAAGATAAATTGCGTGAATTAGTTGAATTGCCTTTGCTACGCCCTGATTTGTATGTTGCTGCTGGAATCAAACCCTCCAAGGGGGTTTTATTATTTGGGCCTCCTGGAACTGGGAAAACTTTGCTTGCTAAGGCTGTTGCAACAGAATCTAACGCTAATTTTATTTCAGTTAAGGGACCGGAATTAATTTCCAAATGGGTTGGAGAAAGTGAAAAACATGTTCGTGAAATTTTTAAGAAAGCCAAGCAAGTTTCTCCTTCAATTATTTTCTTTGACGAATTTGATTCTATTTCAAAATCTCGTGGATCTGGAATGGGGAATGATTCTTCGGAAAAAGTTATTAATCAGATGTTGACTGAACTTGATGGAGTTGAAGATTTAGAGAATGTTATGATTATTGCCGCTACAAACAGAAAAGATTTAATTGATCCTGCGATTTTGCGACCTGGAAGAATTGACTCTCATGTAGAATTATTTAATCCTGATCTTGAAACTCGTGGAGAGATTTTCAAAGTTCATACTGCAAAAATGCCTTTGGAGAAAGATGTTGATTTAGTTAAGATGACTAGGGAAAGTGAAAATTGGACTGGGGCTGATATCGAGGCTGTTTGTCGTAATGCAGGGATTAATTCTATTAAGAGAAATTATAAGGAAGAAGATTTGACTAAGATTAGAATTACTAAAAAAGATTTTGAAGAAGCTTTTGAATATTTGAAGAAGCAGAAAGATGATGAAGTTAAGGCTAGGGCTGGTTCAATGTCTGGAATGCCTTCGATGGAGGATATTGCTAAAATGATCCCTAAGAAAGATGTGGAGAAGGTTGAGGATAAGGTTAGCGAGGTTGAAGCTAGAGAGAAAAAGTTGAAGAAGAAGATTGAGAAGAAATAATTGTATTAATTCAAGAATAGTAACTTTTTTATAATGATTTAATTTTAAATTTTTATGGCAGAGTATGATTTGGATTATCCCGTGGAGACTTGTTTCTGGTATGGAAATCGTGTTCAATTGGTGGAAGAAGATGTGAAGATTATTTTAAGAAAAGATTCTAAAAAATTATCTGAAAAATTAAATGGTTTTGTTAAGGAAGAAGTTGATTTAGGAATTGATTATTCAAATTTTGCTAAATTAAAAAAGGCTGATGTTTCTGATTTTTCTATTGGGAGACATTTTGGGGAAGGATTTCTTCCAGGTAATGAAAATAGATTTTCTGATTCATCTTATGCGTATGTGCTAAAGGAAGGAATACATCCAATTGCAATTTGTAGTTTTGAACCTAGGCCCAATTCTATGTTAGTAAAACAGATTCAAGGTTTTAAAGATGAAAAAGTTGCATTAAGAAAGATACGATATTCGGATTTATTTTTGAATGTTTTGTATGAGGATTTTAAGGAATTGGATATTTCTGAATTGTGGGTTTTACCCTATGAAAGAAATTACTGGGATCCTGTTAGGGTGAATTTTCAAAATACTAAAAAAAGGCAATATGATATTCCCGCTAAGAGACAGGGATTCGAGTTTGATGAGAAAAGAGGAATTTTTGTAAAGAAATTTTAATCTTCTTTAGTTGTAATTGATGAAACCCAATGATTTCTTTTTTTGATTCTTGTGTTATTGTCCAGTAGTGACAAATGGAAAGGTTTAAATAATAGTTTTGACTCTATTTTATATGAGATTTAAACCTTTAGAACAACTTGAAAGAAAGTATGAGATCAAAGAATCCGAATCCAATGATAGTGGATATTTTGGAAAAATTTATAGATTGGATGATGGAAATGTTGTGAAAATTCCATATGATAAATATGGTGGGGGTAACTTACTTAATAATGAGAGAATAAATGTTACACTTCACAGGGAAGCGAAGGTACAAACATTTGCAAATAAAATGGATCTTTCTTTTCCAGAAGTAAAAGGAATTTATGCGATAAAAGGGAAAGAGAGTGGAGCGTATTTTCCCGGTTTAGTTATGGAAGATTTGGGGGACACTTGTTTAGAAGATTTGGAAGGAGAAGTTTTGAAAGAAGCTAATCGACAATATGATGAACAAAAATCTACAGCAAAAGACATAGGATTTATTATGCAAGATCGTAATAATAAAAATGCTATGTGGAAAGATGGAAGAACCCGTATGTGTGATGCTGGAAAATTGAAAGTTGATAATGGAATCAATTAATCTTCCTTAGTTGTAATTATAACTTTTTCTTTTTCGACTAGAAAAGTATTTTCTGCTTGGGAAACTAGTTTTCCTTTCTCTTCGGTTAATACTGGATAATGGTGGAGAATTCCTTCGTGTTCTAATTGACGAAGTCCGATGATTCCTTTTGTTTGGAATTCTTTGATTATCCATCTTCCCGCAAATGGGAGGTATCCGTAATTTTCTCTTATGAAATTTAGAACTTCTCTTGCAGCTGGACTTCGAACTGTTTGTTCTCCTAGTAGGGCATAAATATTTCCTTTTTTTCCGTCATGAACTTTTCCATTTCCGTTTGTTGCAAAAGGTTCTACAGCATAATGGCCTTCTCCTAAAGTATAATCAGAATTGTTTGCCACATTTGGAATTGTGACTCCTGCATGCAAATCATATTGTTCTAGTGAATGCCCAGAAAGATTTGCTATGGGGTTGAATCCAAAAGAGTTTATTGTATTTTCAACTATTTTTCCCATGTCTCCCAGAGTTATTTTTGAAGATATGTTTTCTTCTATATTTGTCAATGCAGTTTTTGAAGCTTCGATTAATTTTTTGTTTAATTCTGTTCCTTCTAGATCAATTGTAAATGCTGTATCAGAAATCCATCCCCCTATTTCAGCACCAAAATCAACTTTTAATAATCCTTCTGCTATTGTTTCATCGTTCATCGAGGGAGTATAGTGTGCAGCTATTTCATTAATTGAAAGATTTACTGGGAATGCTGGTTCTCCACCCATTTCATAAATTTTATTTTCAATTAATTCGGCTATTTCTAAAAGTAACATTCCTTTTTTTATCTGAGGTTTAATCCATAATTTTATTTCTTTTGCAATTTCTCCTGCTTTGATAATTTTTTCCTTATCCATTTTTTTAAAAAAGTATTGTTGGTTATAAAGTTAATTATTTAAATTACAGAATCCTGGTTTTTTAGTATAATTTTGGAGTAAAAATGGCGGGATTTGATAAATGTAAAAAATGTGGGTACTGGTATGATGAGAATTCAGAAGACGATAGTGGGTTGTGTGAAGGGTGTGTTGAAGAAGAAGAATGATTTTGCTTCTTTTCGGTTAAAATGCAGAGATTTAATTTCTTACGTACGGTCGTACGCGGCTAAATGAAATCTCAGATTTTTCCTCGAAAATAATTCAAAATCTGGAGGGGGCATGGGAAAAGAAATTTATTCTAAAATAGTTTTGTCTTTTAATCTTCTGCTTTTTGGAATAAAATTTGTAATTTTTTCTTCACTAGCTTTTCCAGTTCCGAGCATGTCTTGCCCATATTTCATTGCGACTAATCCTTTTAGGCCAGATTTTATTTCTACTTCATGTCCCATCATCCAAGTTTGAGATTGTTCTTCTGTTAATTCAATAACATTTTTTGTCATTTGATCTTTTAATATTTGGGAACCTTCAATTGAAAGCCGAATATTTTCGCCTTCTTCTTTTGCCAAATAAACTCCGGCTTTTTCAACAAAAGTTATTTTGTCTAATTTTAACAATTCCTCTTTTCCTAAATTTCCAGTGTATAAGAAAATTTTTTCTTTTCCCTTTTTTATTAATGATCCGGGAATTTCTGTGATTCCAAATTGTGAATTTAGTTTATTTATTATTCTTGTCTTTTCTTTTTCTGATAAAATTATTAGGGAGTTTGGATTGTATTTCATTCTTTAACCCTTCTAAATTTTGAAACAAAAAAACCTTCTGTGTTATTGTCTTGTGGATAAATTCTCTGAGCAAGTTTAACACGTTCATCATATTTTTTTCCTTCCCATTCTGTCATTCCTTCTCGAGTATTAATTGGAAGTTCAGGTTTAATGATTTCAATTTTATTTTCAAATTCTTTTAGCATAGCGTCAACAATTTCTTCGTTTTCTTCAGGAGCATGGGTGCAAGTAGAATATATCATTTCTCCTCCAATTTTTAGTTGATTGAATGCTTGTCGAAACAATTGTTTTTGTAATTTAGAGAGATATTTTATTGTTTTAATATTCCACATTAGATATGTTTTTGGGGTGCTTCTTAAGGTTCCTTCTCCAGAGCAGGGTGCATCGACATAAATTTTATCAAATTTAATTTTTTCTGTTTCCAAGTTTAAACAAAGGGCCCTGCCTTCTTTTCTGGTAATTACCGTATTTGTGACTCCACATCTTTCTAGGTTTGAGGCCAATATTCTCATTCTTTCTAAGGAAATTTCATTTGCAATTATGTTCCCTTTATTATTCATTTTTGCAGCTGCTTGAGTTGTCTTGCTTCCTGGAGCAGCACAAAGATCTAGAACTTCATCTTCTTCATTTGGGGTGAGAGCAATAATTGGAAGCATTGAAGAGAGTTCTTGAACATAATAATAACCTAGTAAATGTTCCATTGTTCTCCCTATTTCTCCCGGGAATAATTTTGCTAAATCTTTTTCATTAATTATTTCTTTTGGATGATTTGTCGGTTTTTTCCCTTCAATAATCATTATTTCTGGATTTTTTTCCCAAGGTTGGGAAATTATCCATCCAAGAGAATTTAATTTTTTAATTAGATTCTCGGGGGAAATTTTTAATGTATTACATCTTATTGAATCAACTGGGGTTTTTTTTAATATTTCCCAATATGCTTGATTGTCTTTTTTGTCTGTTAGAATTTTATTTATTCTTTCAACAAAGAGAGGTTTTGGATCTGGGATTTTTCTTTGTTTTTTTGTCATATGGAAAAAAGGAGTGGAGGGTTTTTATGAGTTTTGGGATCAAAACCATTATTCCATTATTCCACTGTGAGAATAAATTTTTCCATTTCTAGTATCTAGAATAACTGATTTTCCTAATCCTTTTGGATCTGGAATTCTCTCTGTATCTTTGTAAACAATTTTTGAATTAGTTAGTTCTGATTTTAGATATTCAATTAATTTTTCCTCGTGGTTTTTTCTGATATTGTTCCCTACTAAATATATTTCCAGATTATTTTTTCCTATTTTTTCAATTAAAGGGTTATTTATTTTTTCGGGAGGATTGTGTTCAACATTGTGAGAGATAAATGCGGTTTTTGTTTTTGGATTATATCCTATTATTGCTATGCAGGGTCCTAAACTAGTTGTACCAAGGAGGGGAGTTTGTGAGTTTGAATTAGTATGATTTATTCCATTTGTTCTAACCATTTTTATCAAATTTGATTTTCCGTAATAAACTTCTCTTTTTTGATCTGGGCCTATTTTGTGATATTCTGTTAATCCCAAATTATCTCTTATTTTTTTTATTGTTTTTTTATTTACCATTTTGTTTGTTAATTTTTTAGTGTTTTTTCATAATAAAAGAAGAAAAGGTGGGGGTTTTTAATATTTTAGTAATTGGGGGTTTTCTTTGTTGTTTCTAGGGAGTGGTGACAAAAAGAAAGGTTTTTATAGTGTTTTTGCCTTAAAGTAACATGATAAGTTTAGATAAAAATCCCAGATTAAAAACAGATTTTGTGAAAGAGGGAGTTAATGTTAGTAGGCTTTATCGTGAAATTGATAAGGCTACTCCTAAACGAATTGATGGTTTGAAAGTTGAAGGAGAGTTTGATTTTGATAAAGAAAATTATTTGACAGCTGGAAAAGATGGTCATTTTTATTCCATTGGTGGGGGAGATGGTGCGAAGGTGTATGTAAATAGGTTTAAATCATTGAGAGATTTAACTGAGGCTTTTTCTTTTGCTAGAAAGGGTTTTGTAAATTTTAAAGTAGGGGAAGCGATGGGGTGGACAATACCCAAATTAAATGGGTTTTATTTAGTTAAAGATAATGAAAGTGGAAAATTAAATCCTGCAATTGTGATGGAAGATTTGAAAAATACTGTTGGTTTAGGTGGATATCAGGGAACAAATCTAAATAATGATCTTCAGATTTATTTAAAGAAAAGAAAAGATATGGAAGCCTGTTTGATTGGGGTTTATCAGGATAATGATATTAAGCCAGGAAATTTTATTTGGTCACAAAGTAGAAACGAATTTGTTTTTATTGACTCAGATGATTGGAAATTTAAGGGAGTTCATGATTTAAAATGATAAGTTTAGATAAAACATTTGAAAATATGAAGGAAGAAATTGGATTACTCATTATTTGTTCAATAAAGTGATTAGTCCTAATGGGAATCCTGAAATGTTTGAATATTGTAATCGGGATAAGATGTATAAACTTAATCTTGTGAAATTTATGAATTCTATTGAAGAATTTCCCCATTATTTGTGTGATGGAGATGTAGGTAAAAATTTAGAATACCCTTTTGGAGAACTTGAACTTAATGCAGGAATGCATGGAAATAAAAAAGATCCAGAATTGCCATATCATTTAAAGATAGGGGCAGGGTATTTTGGATATGTGTTTCAGTTTGAAGATTGTGGAGAAGGTTTTGATATACAGAAAAAATTAATACAAAAACAAAGAAATGAAAAATATTATGATCTGGGTGGAGTTGGGCTGGATGTTTTTGATACAGGGAGCAATATGATTGTTTCTTACGGGGGGAAGGGAAATATTGCTAATTTAATGTATAAAGATTTGGAGATTGAAGAATGAAAAATTTAAAATTTTTATATCAATTTACTCCTAAGAGTAATCTTCAATCTATTTTTAATTCTGGGTTAATTAATAAAGGAATTTCAAGAGATTTGGTTGAAGGAGCAAAGACTATTTACAATAATTCAGAATCTTTTAATTATTTTTTTCATGATTCTCGTTTATGGGGGAGAGACATAGCTTCAATCCTAGTTCATGCTTCGAATAGGGGAGTGGGTACCCAAGAGGTTTCCATTTTGAGGGTAGGATTATCTGAGAAAGATCAGATTTATGTTGCAAATGCTGACCTGTTTTTGAATCCGGGAAAATATTTAAATTTAGAAAAAGATTTTGAAGTTGAGGATTTGAAAGATGTTGAAAGAGAAAAATTTAAACAAGAATATTCTAAGAGTTTTAAAAAATTAGAAGATTATGTGGGAGAATATTCTGTTCCAGAGTTTGTTGTTACTAATAAAATAAATCCTAAAAAAATCAAAAATATTAGGACAGATCATCTGATTAATTTTAGTGATGAAATTAGTCAAAATGGAGCAGTGAATTTGGAAGAAAATTATGTGTATCCTGGCAGGAAAAATTGGTAAGAAATAAATCTAAAACCACTTCTTTAATTTTTCTTGTTTTATACCGTCGCTCATTTCTTTTATATTTATCTTAAAAACTTGGAAAATATTTTCAACTGAAGGAATTATTTGTTTTTCCAAATAATATTCAATATTGTAATCCCCTTTTTCCTCTGAGAGTTTTATTTTATCTCTGACTAATTTTGATTTTCCATTATATTCTGCAATAAAATATTCAATCGGGGAACCAACATTTACAGTCAACCCTTTTTCTTTCATTTTTTTGGCAGCAACAACTGCTGGTGAAATTGATTTATATTCAAAAATTGGTTTTTTTATTTGTGACTTTATCATTATTTCTTCTTTTTTTATTTTTCTTGTTTTTAGTTTATTAATTATTTCTTTTATGTATTCTAAGGCTTTTTTTTCATTGCCCTCTTTTAAGATTAACCTCAATATTTTGTCTTGGGTTTTTCTTGCTAATGGGCACCAATCTCTTCTAACTGTTTCAAATCCACGAATTTTAATTATGTCTTTTTCAGAAATTAAAGCATATTTTTTCTTTGCACCAGTTGTTCCACTTCTTGTTGTTACCCAAAGCCCTCTTTTAAAAAAGTCTTCAAGTTCTAAGTGCATAACTCCAGGAAGATCATTATTTAATTTTTTTAATAATTGTTTTATTTCTTCTTTTGAATTATTTTCCCTTGTAAATGCTACTGAATCTGTGTCGCCATAAATTACTTCATGATTATCTTTTTCAATTTTTTCAATTGTTTCTTTGTTGAATTGTCTAACGAAAGCTAAGATTGCCGATGAAGATTCAAAAGAATAATATCTTGCTCCGTAAAAACCAACGTATCCATGTGCTGAGGCTGAAAGTACTTTGAAAGCGTTGCTTCTGGCTTTGGTTATTGTATTCGGATTTTTTACATATTCTTGTTTGAATTTTTTTCTTTTTTCAAAAATTTCTTTTAGTAAGAGTGGAAAGAAACCTGGTTCTTTCACAAAATAATATTTTCTTTTTATTCCTTTTTCATCGATTTCAGGAGATTCATAAGAGTTTTTTTTGTTTGTGGTTAAAGTTCCTTTTGAAATATTATGTGAAATTATTATTGAGGTGTGCATAGATGTGAAATCAAACATTACAAGATTTTCATATAACCCTGGTTTTGGTTCATACACGAATGCTCCTTCAACTCCTCCGGAATTTTGCCTAAATTCTATCTCTTTGTTTGTAGGTCTCTTTTCCGGAATTTCATTGTATTTTTCTAGATTATGCAAGAGATATGATTCTATTTGTTTTGATAATCCATTTCGTGAGATGTTGAATGTTGGTTCTTTTATTATCTTTGTAAACTCTAATAAATCTGGCCAAAATTTTTCAAATAATTTTAATGTTAAAACGGAATCTTGAAGATTATATTCGTAGTAATTTTTCCAGTCATTCTCTTTAATTTTTGAAGAATGTTCAAGTTTGAAATCTGTTTTACTATCTTTTAGGAATTCTTTTGAAACTTCATTTAATGAAAGTGTTTCTGATTGCATATATTGTGCATAGGCTGTTCTTATGAATTTTAATAAATCTATGTGTGTGATTCCAGATATTTTTCCTGAAGAATTTTTTCCTCCAGAGATTTTTGGATCAGTGCGGTCAATTCCAAGAGGAAGTTTTATTTTATTTTTTTTAGCTCTATCTTTTAGAAAAGGTAAATCAAAATTATCTGAATGATATCCTATTAAAAAATCGGGGGAATATTTTTTAACTAATTCTACGAATTTTTTTAATAGTTCTTTTTCGTTTTCAACAAAGATAACATTTTTATTATCTGTTTTTGCTTTTTTCCAACTAACTACTTTTTTGTAATTTTTCCCGACCAAAGAAAACATTAAAATTTCTCCGTTTTCTGGTTTTAAAGAATCTGTTTCTAAATCATACGCTAATGTTCTTGGAACGAAATCAATTTGTTTTTCTTTGATTTTTTTTGAATTTAATTTTATTACAAAATCCACATCTAAAATTTGATCGATTCCTCCAAATTCGTTTGAATTGTGCAATATTTCTCCCGAGATTTCATACCAATTGAGGGGATATATTTTTTCTTCAATTATGTAGGTGGTGATGTAATTTATATCATATCCTCTTCTTTTGTATATTAATGGCGAATCTATTTTGCTAGCAATATCATGCAAATCTTTGTGGTTTGTTCCGAAAATTTTCAATGCTTTAAATTTTTTTCCGAGAAAATTTTTTTCATGAATTTCTACTTTTTCTACTTTGGTTTTTCTTCCCTTCATATCCAATTGAATTGTTTCTATTTCTTTTGATAATTCTGTAATCAATTTTTCTGTTATTCCTTCTTTTAAAATTGCCCACAAATATGTTTGGCAAGAATCGATTACACATATTTTCTCTCCTTTTTGATTTCGACCGTATATTTTCACGTAATTTTTGCCTTCATGATCAAAAGAATCATAATCCACGGGAATAAATTCCATTTTCATGATTTTATTAAGTTTAACAGTTTTATAAGATTAATTAGGTATTTTTGGGAAAAGATAAGATTTATATAGTATTATGTAGTAGTAACAGTATGGGAGAAAGAAACCTAGCAGAAATTATGTATGGTTTGAAAGTTGACAAGATAAAGGAGTTTTCTACAGAATTTTCTTTCGAAAATTTTATTCGGGTCGCTGCAAAAGAATTGGGGAATTTAGAAGGAAAATTTTCATTTGAAAAAGGAAGTAATATTCAAGGAAGAGGTCAAGAAATTAGGGGAGATTACTTTTTTGGAAAACCATTTAATAAAATTCTTTATTCGGAAAAAGGAATTTATGATTTGGGATATTCAGAAGAAGAAGTTTTTGATACTATGGCGGGAAATTTAAAACATTATGTTCCTGGGCTTGATGTTAAAGTTGATGGAGATTCTTTTAAAATTTCAGAATAATTTTTTATTTGAATTTTTGCGGCAAATTTATTAATTATAGATTGATGGATGTTTAATGGGATTAAATATACGGGAGATCGTTTCTCGGAAAGAGATTGGGTTTTCTGATTTGAAGGGAAAAATAGTTTGTGTGGATGCGTTTAATACGCTTTATCAGTTTTTATCAACAATTAGGCAAGCAGATGGAACTCCTTTGCAGGATGAGGAAGGAAGAATAACATCTCATTTGTCTGGAATTCTTTATCGTAATGTTGCATTGTTGGTTGAAGGAGCGAAGTTGGTTTATGTTTTTGATGGCGAGCCTCCGAAGCTTAAAGGGAAAATTCATAAGAAACGGGGAGAGGCTAGAGATATTGCAAAAGAGAGATATGAAGAGGCAAAGAAAAAAGAAGATCTTGAAGTTATGAAACGGTATAGTTCTCAATTGGTTCGTTTGGATGATGAAATAATTGCTGAGTCTAAAGAATTGCTGGAAGCTTTGGGTGTTTGTGTCATTCAAGCCCCTTCGGAGGGAGAAGCTCAAGCTGCTTATTTGTCTAAGCAAAATGGGGTTTATGCAACTATTTCTCAAGATTATGATTCTTTGATTTTTGGTGCTCCTGTTTTGATTCGGAATTTAACTGTTTCTAGAAAGAAGAAAACTTATTCAGGATATATCGAAGTTTTACCTGAGAAAATTATTTTGGCAGATTTTTTGGACGAACTTGGCATTAATCAGGATCAGTTGATTTGTTTGGCAATTTTGGTTGGGACAGATTATAATCCGAAAGGGATTCCGATGATTGGGCAAAAGAAGGCTTTGAAAATCGTGAAAGAATTTGTGACTCCTGATGAAATTTTTGAATCGATGAAGGAGAAAATGGATGCTTTGGAAGATGAAGATCAGTTTAATTGGAGAGCGATTTTTAGTTTGTTTTGTGCTCCGAGAGTAGATGATTTGGAAATAAAATTTCCTGAGCTTAATTTTGAGAAAATTAAAGAAATTTTGGTTGAACGACATGGGTTTGCTGAGGAGAGGATTGATCGGCAAATTGAAAAATTGGAAGGTTTGTTAAAAGCTAAGAATCAGAAAAGTTTAGAACGTTGGTTTTAAGTTATTTTAATTTATATCTTTGTTTTTTAGCAGTATTTTCTATTGTTTTTATTGCTTGAATATGTCGGTGTCTTAAATCTCCTTCGGGTGTTCCTAATTTAGGAATTTTTCCTTTGTTCTTTTTTTGCACAGCTTTAACCAATCCAACATAATAATCATATTTGTCTTGAAGATCTTGATTTGATCTTGATCTTGTTGGTCTTGGAGTATTAGTTTTTGGAGGAGGTGACTTTGTTCCCCCTGGCAAAACAATTACCGTTATTTTTTGACGAGATACTCTTCCTATTCTTCCTATTGCACTTACCTTGAAAAATTTTGTTTTATTTACCGAATCTGATTTTATTTGTACTTCTTCAGATTTTCTTGGGCCTAAAATATCTCGAGTTATGTTGCTAACGCCTAATCCTTTTCCAGTTATCATTTTCCATTTTAAATCTCTGCTTCCAATGTTTTCTACTGAAATTTTAACTTTTTTTCCTGGAACAATTGTCATTACGTTTTTGGTGAAAGAAGGGTAAGTTATTCTTCTTCCTTCCACAAATACTGCTAATCTTCCTCCCTTCAAAGGATTTTTAATTTTACCTAAATTGGGACCTTTTATTTTTCCAATGCGGATTTTTGAAAATTTCTTTTTTATTATCAATCCTAAAATTAGTAATGCAAAACCGATTCCTAATGAATATTCCCAATTATAAACAACTTCGGAATTTGTTGCCATTCCCAATAAACCCAAAATTATGAATACTCCCCCAAATATCATTGTCATTCCTCCAAATCCAAATTTCCAGAGGATTATTGCAGCCAATAGTAAAACTGCCCAAGGGGCCACGTTTTCTAAAAATAATTCATTTATTCCTATTGAATAGAGGAAATCTTCAAGAGAGAAATTTGCAATTGTTAAACCATACACGGCCATTATTGAAACGACTAATGCGATCAAAATTGCTGCAGCTTCGGAATTTGGAAAAAGTTTTGTCATAGCTTTTCTTGTGACGAAGAGGACGATGAAGAATAATATTGCTAAAAGGAAAGTTTCTACACTTAGAAATTGTTTTATTGAAAATGTTGAATATCCCCCATATGCTGAAATGAGTGGGAGTAATATCAGTCCAACAAAAATGGCTAGAATGTTGCCTCTTTTTTTCATATATCTCATAAGGAATTATGTTTTTATAAGGTTTTGTAAGTGATTTTGGTGAAATTTTTTTAGTTTGTAAATTTTAGAAATTCCCGCTATGAAATCGAACTAAAGTTCGATGACCCGCCCAGTTATTTGTGGAATTTCCTGTAGGAAGTTAGCCTAAAATTTCATGGTTTTACCAAATTCTTGTAGGAATTATTTTTCAATTCAAATAATTTGTTTTCTATTTCTAGAATCATTTCTTCTTTTAGGACATTTTCTTTTTCGTATTTGTATCTCTTTTCTAAATTTGAATTTATTTTCTTTTCAATTTTTTGTGCGTTCTTTTTTGATGTTTCCAAAAAGTATTTTTCTTGTCTTAGTTCAATTATTTTTTTAATTATTTTATCGTATTTTTGAGAAATTTTTTCTTTCTCTATTTCCAAATATCTTATTTTTTCATTTTTAGAAATATTTAATTTTTTCATTTTTTCAATAGGTGTTTTTTTCATTTTAATAAAAGAGATTTGATTTTTATAAAATATGGTATTTCTTTATTGTTAAATTTTTCAAAACCAATTTAAACTTGATTATCATTTTATGTTTATGAAACAAAGATCATATAGTGTCTTGGGGAATGTAGCTATTGTTAATTTTTCTGATGATATCAAAAAGAATGCTAAAAAAGAATTTGCGGAAGAAATTTTGGAGAAGAATAAAGCGATTAAAACTGTTTTGGAAAAATCAAAGAAATTTAGTGGGAGGCTTAGGAAACAAGAAACAAAAGTTCTCGCGGGAGAAAAAACAAAAGAAGTTTTATATCGAGAAAATGGTTGTGTTTTTAGGTTTAATGTTGATGAAACTTATTTTTCTCCTAGGCTTGCAAATGAGAGAAAGGAAGTTTGCGAATTAGTTAAACCCAAAGATGAGGTTTTTGTTATGTGTGCGGGAGTTGCTCCTTTTCCTATTGTTATTGCAAAAAATGTTTCAGTTTCGAAAATTTATTCTAATGAATTAAATAGGAAGGCAAACATTTATGCTGAGAAAAATATTTTGAGGAATAAGTTAAAAGATAAAATTGAATTGGTTCCCGGGGATATAAAAAAGATTGCTCCTCGTTTGGTTGAAGAAGGGAAAAGTTATGATTTGATTTTGATGACTCGCCCTAATTTGCAAGATACTTTTTTGAAAGAAGCATTTATGATTTCTAAACCTGGAACTAGGATTTATTATCATGGTTTTTGCAAGTTAGAAGATAAGGGAAAATTGATTGAAGAAATTAAAGTAGAAGCCAAAAAAGCTGGAAAGAAAATTAAGATAACGAATACAAAAGATATTGGGGAAATTGCTCCTTATAAAATTCGGTTGAGGGTTGAATTTGAAGTTTTGGGAAAGAAAGGTTTTTGGAAGAGGTTATTTGGTTTTAAGATTTTCTAATTTTTTTATTAATCCTTTTGCTTTGCATATTTTTGGTAAATTTTCTCCACCAAGCTGGGGTCGAATTTGATTTGAATAAGGGCATATTTCAATGTCACAAAAAGTTTGTTTTCTTCCTAACAAGTAATCTTCTTTGCCATATTTTTCGTAATGCTCACATTTTTTCATATCAGAGAATATATTTTTCTATTTATATTAATTTGTTTTATTTAGTGTTATAATTCTTTTTTAACTTCAACGGCAGTTGGAGCTTGTCTTACTCTCAATTGCAAAAGTTTCTTTAAATTCGTTACACTCATTTATTTGAACTTTTACAATTGTTCGTCCGTGCCAGGCACTCCGGTCAAGCTCATAATTCTTTTTTAACTTCAACGGCAGTTGGAGCTTGCCCTCCGTGCCATGTAAATCTTGGCCGCATACGCATCGGATAAATTCTTTCAGAATTGTCATCTAGAATAATGGCTGAACCTTTCAAGGAAGGTAAATCATTCATGAATCCTTGAATTGTGTTTGATAAATAACTTTGCATCATGTGATTTAGTGCGTCGACATCTGGTTTTGAAGTTACTCTGTGAGCGAGAACTATGTCCGATTGGGTCATGACATCTGTGTGAATTTTTCCTGGTTGTTGTGTTGCAAGAACTAACGATATTCCTGGTTGACGCCCTTCCCTTAGAATTTGAACTAAAGCATCTGTCGAAATTATTTTTTCATTTAGTGGAAGGAATTCGTGCGCTTCGTCAATGAATAACCAAACAAGAGGAGTTTTCTTTTTTTCTGTTTCGGAAAAATAATCCAATCCTTTTGAGACGGCTTTTATTTCTTCTTCTTTTCTTGCAATCATTCTTTCTTGAAATAATTTTCTTGAAAGTAAACTTATTACTAATGCTCTTACGTTAAAAGATCCTATGGAATTATAGACGCTTAAATCAAGAACGGAAGTTAATCCGCCGGTTATTATTTCTTTTATTTTTGTGGGTTTCATGTTTTCCTTTGCAAATACACCCCAATTATCTGCAGCTTCAAATAAACCAATTGCAGCATTGATTGTTTCTTTTTCACTTCGATTGTCTTTCTCTATTTCTTCAACTATGTCTTTTATTACAAAATAATCTTTTTTTTGTTTTAATCTGTTAATTGATCTTTCAATTAAAATTGAAACGGGATTGATCATTTCCAGTCCGAATGTTATTGTCCAATCTTCCGGATTTAATTCTGCAACGCTTAATGCAAATCTTTCGTCTACAGGGATTCCTTTTTCTATGAAACTATCGAAATGTCCGAATGGAACAAATATTTTTACTGGAAGGTTTTTTGGCTTTAAGCCCCATTCTCTCAACAATTCTTTATCTTTTTCATTGGGATATTTCATTGTCCAATAGATTCCCATCGTGTCGAATATTAGGGAAGCAATGTTTTGGCTTACCTCTTGGGGAAGGCTAGATATTTCTTCAGTCATTACTCCCAGAGTATATGATTTTCCTGAACCCCTTTTTCCGGCAATTAGTATTACATGGCTTTTAGCTATATCTAAATATAAGTTATTCGAGAGAGAATTGTATTGGCCCATTTTCACATATCCTCGGCCAAGGAATATTAATCCCTTTTTTCCTAACTTTTTTTTATCGTCTTCACCTCTTCCTATAATGATGTCGTATGGCATGAAAGAAATAATCTTTTGAGATTTTTAATAGTTTGGATGTTCTTATGTTGGAAATTTCTTGAATTTTTTATCCTATTTTTTAAATTAAGAATAAATAAATATTAATCTTAATTTTAATATGATTTTAATTTTGAGGGAAGATATTTTAATTTATATTCTGCAGGAACGACTTTGTAATCTTTTTTTATTTAAACATAATTGATTTCAAAGTAGATTCTCCCCTTTGTTTCCTGCAGATTTTTTTCCTGAATGTGGG
>CAZFLO010000002.1:28024-38389 GCA_964519005.1 Candidatus Woesearchaeota archaeon | reverse complement strand
TAAATGCTGCAAAAGACCTGAAAAAAGCATACCCCAATTATTTTATAGATACAACCGATTTTGTTAAAGAGTTAAGAGAAGTTTTAAGAGGATAATTCTTCAAAAAAATTTTATTTAAAATCATCATGAATTAATTCCCATAAAATAAAAAGTGTAAGTCGAGAATAGGCCACGTTCTGTTTTTCCCTGCATCCAAATGGCTACAGACGGAAAATGCTAACATCCAACTAAGCGGGCGTACAATTGTTACCCTTGCTCCAGTTAAGGTGCTCGTTTCATCAAATCTCGCTCTTCGAAGTTTACCGCAAGGATCATAACTCAAAGCGAACTGTGTCGTTTCTGTAGCAGAGCTGTGCCTCACGACACCCGAGGTTTCCTCGGTAACTTTGCCACAATAATGTGGGAGTGCGGACCTTCCTCAGAATCCAGAAATCATAAAACATTTCTTGACAATTTAATGCCAGGATCCCGAAAGTTAGCTACTCGACTTACAAAAAATTTATGCAAGTAAAGTTTATAAAACTTGTTACCCTGAGAAAGTTATGACAAAAAAGTCCCCATTGGAAACAATCACTAAAGAAAAAAATAACGATCTTTCTATTGATGAAAGGATTAAGTTATATGAAAAAGTAGAAAATTCTCTTCAAGAATTTTTTAATTCCACCACTTTTTGTTATGATCATTGTTTTTCAAAAGAAGAAGCAGTTGTAGGGTGGAGACGGGGGATTAGGAATATTGTTGCTCCAGGAAATGAAGGATGTTGCCATAACAACTCCAGAAAATTTTATGATTTTCATTTTGGTCTAGACTCATTTTTCAAAGTAACAAATAACTTCTGGGATGAATTTCCAAAAAGGCAATTAGAAAACTTAAAAGAAAATTTTTGTCAAACCGGAACTTGTGAATACCATGCTGATTCAGGTTGTGCAATAGAAAAATTAAGAAGTCCAGTATGCAATTCTTGGGTTTGTGAGAATTATAAAATATACATTTCAAACAATTTCAAGATAAATTATTCTGGAAATTCTTACTCAGATAACTCTGTAAGTGCATTGTTAGGAATTGTTTTTGATAAAGAAGTTCACGTAGGACAAATCGAAGATACGATTTCAAAAATTAAAAAAGCCACAAAAAGGATAAAGAATCATAAAGAATGGAAAGAATATGTGAAGAGAATAAAAATTTGATAGATCACGTACAATTTATTCAGATATGCTGTTGCCTCTATACAATCTAGAATATATAAAACAATAAATACTTCCGCCCCCTTTCTTTTTAATGTGCGGAATAATTGGCTATATAGGAGAGAAAAAATGCGTTCCAATTTTAATTGAAGGTCTAAAAAAATTAGAATATCGGGGATATGACAGTTCAGGAATTTGCGTTTTAGAAAAAGGCAATTTAGAAATAAAAAAGAAAAAAGGAAGAATTTCCGAATTAGAAAATGCAATAGATTTTTCTGATTTTGAAGGCACAATCGGAATTGCTCACACAAGATGGGCAACACATGGAAAACCAAACGAAACAAATTCTCATCCCCATTTTGATTGCAAAAAAGAAATCGCAATAGTGCACAACGGGATAATTGAAAATTATGAATCATTAAAAAAAATTTTAATTTCAGAAGGGCATGAAATAAGTTCTGAAACAGATTCAGAAATCTTGGCACATTTAATAGAAAGATTTTATGATGGAGACTTGGAAGAAGCAATAACCAAAGCATTAAATCTTGTTGAAGGCGCTTTCGGACTTTGTGTTCTATCGAAAAAAGAAAATAAAATAATTGCGGCAAGAAGGGGATCTGCCTTGATAATTGGCGTCGGGGATAATGAAATGTTTATCGCTTCAGATATTCCAGCTATTTTAGAATATACGAACAAAATAAATTATTTGAATGATAATGAAATTGCAATTTTAACAAAAGACAATTATCAAATAAAAAAATTAACTGGGGAAACTGTAGACAAAAGTATTCATGAAATTAAATGGACTATTGAAAAATTGGAAAAAGGAAATTTCAAACATTTCATGTTGAAGGAAATTTTTGAACAGCCCGAGGTTATTCAAAATACAATGAGGGGCAGAACAACCGAGGATAATATTAAATTAACTTTAGATATTGATTTTAAAAAAATAAAAAGAATTATTTTAACTGCTTGCGGAACCAGTTGGCATTCTTGTTTAATCGGAAAATATTTGATTGAAAAGTATGCAAAAGTTCCAGTAGTTGTTGACTATGCATCTGAATTTAGATATCGGGATCCATTGATCGAAGAAGGGGATTTGATGATTGCATTATCCCAATCAGGTGAAACTGCCGACACATTAGCAGCAATTCACGAATCAAAAAAGAAAGGGGCAAAAACAATGGGAATAGTAAACGTCGTGGGTTCAACAATTACAAGGGAAGTGGATTCAGGAATTTATCTTCATGCCGGACCAGAAACGGGCGTCGCATCAACAAAAGCATTCACCTCACAAGTCATGGCTTTAGTTTTGTTGGCTCTTCTAATTCGTCAAGAAAAAGGTTTTGAACAAGAAAAAAATATTCTTTCTGAAATAAAATTTATTCCAGAAAAAATAAAAAAGGTTTTAGAAGAAGCAGAAAAGATAAAACAGATAGCAGAAAAATTCAAAGATAGTTCTAACTTCCTTTATTTTGGGAGAGGCATAAATTTTCCTGTGGCCCTAGAGGGCGCATTAAAACTAAAAGAAATTTCATACATTCATGCCGAAGGTTATCCTGCCGCTGAAATGAAACATGGCCCAATCGCATTAATTGACGAGGAGATGCCAATTGTTTTTTTGGCAACAAAGGGAGAATTATCCGCAAAACTACTAAGTAACATCGAAGAAGTCAAAGCTAGGGGCGGGAGAATAATTGCAATTGTAAGCGCAGGAGACGAAGAAGTCAAAAGATTTGCAGACCATTTGATTGAAGTGCCCGAAACAATTGAAGAACTTTCTCCAATTTTGAACGTAGTTGCTTTACAACTCTTAGCATATTATATTGCAGATTTCAGAGGACTAGATGTAGACAAACCGAGGAATCTAGCAAAATCTGTGACGGTCGAATAAAAGAAAATCCCTAGAATCCCGGTTTATTCCAATTTACCGGGAATCCCGGTTTAAAGTAAAGATTTATAACGAATATTTTATAAACGTTGTTACTCCCAAATAATTATGACAAAATATGAAATCGATTCGGGGAAGATTGAATTAGGTTTTAGAGAATTTGCAAAAAGACAAATAAACTATTTCGCTGGATTCGCATTCTCAACAAATAAAAATAAGTTAGATTATGTAACAGGAAGTATTGCTGGCCAATTATCAAGTATTTTGAATGGAAAACCTTATTCTCAAAAAGAAGAAGATTCTAGAGAAATACCTTTTGAAAAAAATAGACATATTTCTGGATTAGAAGATATTGCTCTAAAAACACAAATGAAAATCTTGAATGCTGCGGCTAGTTTAGGTTTGAATTCTACTATTTCAAATGAATACGCTGAACAAATAAGGGCCATCTCTGTTGAAAGTCGAGAAAAGGTTATGGATTTAAATTATGAAGAATTAATGGATGCTGGAAAAGCAATTATTGAAAGAAACCTTGCAAAGTCCGTGACAGTGGAGTAAAAGAAAACTTTTATAAACCAATTACACTCAAAATTAATATCCGATAAACTACATCGCCAAACTCCATTTTCTGGAAACAGGCGCATCCTGTAGTAGGATAATAGAAACAATGGAATTCGAAAAACAATTAAAACAAGCATTAGAAGAACTTCGAAAAGAAAAGAAAAGAAAGTTCAATCAAACAATAGATTTAATTGTAAATTTCCAAAAATATTCTCACAAGAAAAACCCAATCAATTTATTTGTAACAGTTCCTCATAAAGTAAAAGAAAAAAAAGTTGCAGCATTCTTCCAATCAAAATCAGATTTTGTAGACACAATTACTTTAGACGAATTCAAAAAATATAACGATAAAAAAGAATTAAAATTTTTAGTTAAAAAATACGATTTCTTTATTGCTCAAGGAATATTAATGCCAAAAGTCGCAACAACTTTCGGAAGAGTTTTAGGTCCAGCGGGAAAAATGCCTTCCCCTCAATTAGGAATTATTTTGAACGCAGATGAAAAATCTATTTCTGATTTAAAGGTTAAAATAAATACAAGTGTAAAAATTAGAGTAAAAGAATCTTGTGTGAAATTAGCAGTTGGAAAAGAAAGCATGAAGGATGAAGAAATTATTGAAAACATTATGTCAATTTACAATGAATTAATAAAAGCACTTCCAAGGGAAAAAGAGAACATAAAAAATGTCGAATTAAAATTCACTATGACTAAACCACAAAAAATAAGGATAAGATAAAATGGAACACAAAGCAGTAGAAAATATACCAAAGAATAAATTGAAGGCGGTTTCAGAATTAATAAATTTATTAAAAACAAAAAAAACAATTCTTTTGGCAGATATTTCAAATATTCCAGGATCCCAATACCAATCGATTTCAAAAAAATTGAGAGGAAAAGCAATTGTTAAACTTCCCAAGAAAAATTTATTTTTTAGATCAATTGAGGGAGCGGGAAAGAAAGGGATATCAGAATTAAAAAATCAATTCAAAGGATCAACAGCTGTTTTATTTTCGGACCTAGAATCATATGATTTGGCAGCAGAATTATTAAAAATCAAAAGCCCTGCAAAGGCAAAAACTGGACAAATTGTACCGATGGATATTGAAGTTCCAGCAGGTCCAACAGATTTAACTCCCGGTCCAGCAATTTCAGAATTGGGCGCTTTAGGAATACAAATTATGATCAAAGGTGGAAAAATTGAAATTAAAGAAGCGAAAGTTGTTGCACAGGAAGGAAAAGCAATAAGTCAAGGAGCAGCAGAAATGTTAGGAAAATTAAATATTTTACCTTTCACAATAGGATTTACACCAGTCTCTTCTTATGATTCGAGTGAAGACAAGGTCTACTTAGATATAAAGATCGATGTAGAAGGAACTAGGGCTGCGCTTGTAGAAGCTTACGGGAAGGCACTCCCTTTCGCAGTATCAATTGGCTATTACAATTCACAAACAACCCCTTTAATGATTCAAAAAGCAGGAGCTTATGAAAACAAATTAATTAGAGTAATAACTGGGGAACCAGAAGTTGAAGCTCAGGCTCTAACAGAAGTGGCAGATACTGCCAAGGAAGAAACTAAAGTAGAAGAAAAGAAAGAAGAGCCAAAGGCAGACTTTGCAGCATCGTTCTTTTAATTAAATTCAAAATTAAATCACACGGAGGAAAAAATGGAATACATATACGCAGCACTTTTATTGCACAAGCTTGAAAAAGAAGTTACTGAAGATGCAGTTAAAAGCGTTGTTGCAGCAACAGGCGCTACAGTTGACGAAGCGAAAGTTAAGTCATTGATGGCAAGTCTTAAGGATGTAGACATTTCTTCTGAATTAGCTAACGCTAGTTTAGTTTCAGCAGCCCCAACGAGCGGTTCAGCTCCGGCAGCAGAAGAAAAGAAGGAAGAAGCAAAACCTAAAGAAGAAAAGAAAGCAGCTGCAGCAGACGGATTAGCATCATTATTTGGATAATTTATTCAAGTAATTAATTTATCCACGCTTTTCAAAGGCAATAGCCCCTTCGTTAAAACAAAATCACCACGTGGATTTTGTTTCCCTTATGGCGACCGTTTATCAAGCTTAGAGGGAGTGGAGAATTTTACTAAGCAAAATTGGACAAAACTTCACCTTTTTATTTTATTTTTGAAGTTTAACTTTTCCAAATACAAATCTTTAAATATGCCTCTTTTTTTGAAAAAATATGGAAGAAGTATTCGTAAAATATTTGGCAAGAGACCAAGAAGAATTTGACATGTTAAAAATAGAATATGGGACTTTTTTGGATCATTATGAATTATTCGCCCCAACTGATAGCAAAACTGAATTAATTGTTTCAAATAATCTATTTGAAAATAAAATTACAATTGCTCCAAAAATTGGAAGTGTCCTTGGGGGTTTAAGTCCAAAGGAAGTTCCTGGAAAAAGTTTAGAAGATAAAATGATTAATAATTGCTTTAATGATTCTAATGGTGCTAGAATTAGAATTAAAGGAAAGAATTATGAAGTTTTTTATCAACCTAAAAGTTCCTTAATTAAATAATAACCCTAAAAATTTATAACCTTATTCTAATTTTCTTAACTCATGACATGGAATCTTTATCAAAATGAAAAATTTTTGAAACCCTTATGTTTTTCAAACGGAAAAACTCAAGAAGTAGTTGTAAAAGAAGTTCTAGAAAAAATAAAAGAAGGGCAAAAAATAATTTTTATTCATGGAGTTTGTGGAACAGGAAAGTCAGCAATTGCATTAAACATAGCAAATGTTCTTGGAAAAACATCAATCGTTGTTCCTGGAAAAAATCTTCAAGCACAATACAAAAAAGATTATGAAGAGAGTAAATATTTATTAAAAAATAATGGCGAGAAGTTAAAAATATCTGTAATAACTGGGAGGAGAAATCATAAATGCACATTTCTTGAAGATAACAAAAATGCAATACCTGTGATAAAAAAAGAGGTAAATTCACAATTAAACAACATATTTGCACCAAAAAAAGAAAAAGCAGACAGAGAGTTTAACAATGACAAATCTGCAGCAAATTCACAAATTCCTTGTAAGATAGAAATTAGAGAAGCCAATTGGCCAAAAATAAAAGAATATCTTAGACAAAACAAAAAAGTAGATACGAAGAGTTTCAATTCAATCAGCGACGTAAAAAGAATGTCCATTGCTCCAGTTTGTCCTTACTGGTCGCCAGTTTTACCAACCAAATATGAAGTTAAAGTTTTAGACAATGTAAAACAAAGAAACTACGAGGGATTAGGTGACACGTCCTTTATTCAATACAAAAGAAAAAATGGTTGCCCTTTTTATGAACAATTTAATTCATATATAGATTCAGATGTAATTGTTTTCAACTCATTAAAATATAAACTAGAGACAGCATTATTTAGAAAACCAAAAACTGAAGTAGAAGTAATTGATGAATGTGATGATTTCCTAGACAGTTTTTCAAATGAAAGAAAAATAAATGTCGATAGATTACAAAATTCTTTAATTCAAGCAATGGGCGCTGGTGAGGGAGATGAAGATAAAATTGAAGAACTTTTGGAATTAATAAAACATTTCAAAAGAGATCCAAGATTAGAAAAATCAATAGAGAACCAAGAAATTATTTCATTAAAATTAACAGGAATGTACGATATACTAAAGATTTTTTTAAAAGAGGATTGGCTAAAATCAATAGACGACGAAAGTTATCTATTTGATTGTTTAGAAACTGCAAAAATGTTTATTGGATTCATGGAAGAAAGTTATATTACTCTTTCAAAGAAAGATAAAAATTTATCCGTTCAAATTGTAACAACAAATTTAGCTAAGAAATTTAAACAGTTAGTGGATAAAAACAAAGTCATCGTTTTAATGTCCGGAACCTTGCATTCAGATAATGTTCTTAGAATGATTTTTGGATTGGAAGAATTTGAAAAAATCGATGCAGAAACAACCGAACAAGGAAAAGTCGAAATTAAAAAAACAGGATTGGAAATGGATTGCAAATATTCAAATTTCTCAAGTGGAAAATTCACAAGAAAAGATTATCTGCGTTCTCTGAATAAATGTTTAGAAGAAGCGCCTAGACCAACCTTGGTCCATATAAATGCATACATGGATTTGCCCAGCGAAGAAGAATTGAAGGATTTTAATTTACAGAATTTAATTTCTCGTGAAAGAATCAGGGAAATGCAGGGAGAAGACAACGAAGGAAAATTACTAAGAGAATTCAAAACAGGAGCGAGGGATGTTTTGTTTTCCACGAGAGATGCAAGAGGAGTAGATTTTCCCGGAGAGCAATGCAATTCAATTGTTTTTACTAAGTATCCAAATCCAAACGTTCAAGCAGCATTTTGGAAAATTCTAATGAAAACAAATCCCAGATATTATTGGGAATTTTATCGAGACAAAGCAAAAAGAGAATTTTTACAAAAAATATATCGTGGTTTAAGATTCAAAGAAGATCATATTTATTTATTGAGTCCTGATTCAAGAGTTTTGGATGCTGCAGAGAAGGAGTTTGGTTAGTTATTTTCCAAAAAGGGCACAAACCATTTTAGGTTCAATTGGAATAAATGTTTCTAATCCTTTGAAGTCATCTCCGTTTGTGGTTAAAATATTTTCGATTTCATTATTTATCATAATTATGCTATGGATTGCATCTGCAAGATGCAAACCTTTTTTTGATTCTAATAACTTAGTCGTCACGACATCAAAAAATTCTCTGAAGGAATATTTTTCTTTTGAACCCACAACGTCCAACCATTTTATTTCAATCCCCCCTAAAGAATTTTCTTCATAGATTTTTTTAGCAAATTTATTTGCTTCTTTTTGTGCATAATCATATTCTTTCACCAAGACTTTTACCATTTCATTTACTGCCCAATATGAAGATGAACATTCCAAATCTAATAAATTCTTAAGCGAATCTAAACAATTTTTTACAATTCTGTGATTCTTGTGTTTTTTATGAAAAAAAGCTATAAAAATACAAGAATCAAAATAGATCTTATTTATCATCTTTTCTTCCTTAGAAATTCAACTTTTTTCGGAACAATAATTTTTTTGTATGTTTTAATTTCTGCAATTGATCCATCCTTTCTCCTGAACCTAACAACTGTTGGAACTTTTTTAATTTCTTTTCTATAGAAAATTACTTTTTCATATTTTCCAGAACTTTTTTTATTTATCATTTAATTATAAAAGCCTTCTATTGTCAATATTCCTTCTCTTTCATTAGCTTCTATATCCTGATCAAAATATTCGAAGATATCCATTCCTGCAAATTTTACACCTTTTGTAAATCTAATGCTTTTTGCACCCAGCATAACTCCTCCAATTTTTATTGTATTTTTTGGAGTCAAACTTCCATCTTGGTTTTTTTCAAATACTTCTGAAAACTTATATCTCATAGAATTATACTTTTTTTAATATTTTTAAGTGTTGTTAATTATAAAGTTTTTTATATTAATTACTTCTCCACAAATTCCCGAACTACTTCGTGGAATTCATTTCCCCTTCAAAATCTTCGGCAATCTTCCCTGCACTTCTTTATCAAATTTTTCTTGATCTTTCTTTTCAGCTTTCTCCTTCAACCCAGCCCAATACTCATTAAGTTCAATCGAAGCTCTGAAATGAGTCATTCCTTCAACTCTATTTTTCCAATAACCAATCATCCCCTCTACAGAGCCCATTCTTCTTTCAACTTTTTTCATAGCACGCAAACAAGCAGATTTTGCTTGATGAGTTTTAAATTTATCTTCTTTTAATTTCGTTTTCTCTTCTTTTTTCCACTTAATAACTTCTCGAAGTTCTTCCTGAACTCCCTGATATTTCTCTTCAATTTCTTCTTGAGTTAATGGCCCATCTCGTCTAGTATGATAACTTTGCATGAACAGTTATCACAACAAGTATTCATAAATGTTTTCACAGAACTTTCCCAAAGAATTAGAACTCATTTAGCCTTTTGTTTATTTTTAACTGAAAGATAAATTATACTTCCTATTGCAACAAGAAAATATATTGCTGCAATCGTCACAAATATTTGCATTAGGATTGGATTCTCTTTTATCGCTTCACCAAAATAAACTTGAATAAAAATTGCAGGGGCAAGTCCGAGGAGAGAAGCAACAATGAATTTATCATATCTCATTTTTGAAATACCTGCAATATACGTCCAAGCATCTGAGGAAGTTATGGGATTCACTCTTAAGAAGAAAATTGAAAGCGAACCATATTTTTTAGAGAACCGATCAAAATATTCAAGTTTCTTCTTTGGGAATTTAGATTCTACAAAATTTCTCCCATATTTCTTTGCTATTTTAAAAGCAATCGTGGAACCAATCCCTTCTCCAATCAAAGATAAAAGAAGCGCAATCCATGGACCAAAAATAATTCCTCCCGCAACATAAAATACGAGGGGATGCAATGGAGCAAAAACAACTTCAGTCATAAGGAGAAGGATGAATACAATATAGGCAAATGGCCCTAGAGAATCAAAAAAGTTTACCACTGGTTCAATTTCAAAATGAAAAAAAGAAGACAAAAGATAAAATATCAACAAAAAAAGAACAAGAATTAAAAGATATTTAGTAAATTTACTATATTTCATATTTGGAATAAGAATTAATTATTGATAAGCGTTTTGGAAAAAGGTTTTCAATTCTTGTAAAAATTAAACGCCCCCAGCAGGAATCGAACCTACGTGCCCAAAGGGCCCAGATCTCAAGTCTGGTGCAATACCACTAT
>CAZFLO010000002.1:0-27924 GCA_964519005.1 Candidatus Woesearchaeota archaeon | reverse complement strand
GCGATGGAGGCTTGTTGTTTTTGTCTTGCTCCATCGAATTCGACAAAGTCGAGAGTAACACGACTATGCGATGGAGGCTTGTTGTTTTTGTCTTGCTCCATCGAATTCGACAAAGTCGAGAGGAATTCTAAAATTCCGAACTATGCGATGGAGGCTTACAACTAATCAGAGAGTATTTTATTTAAAAAGTTATTTATTCGTGGAGAGTATAGATATTTATTTGTATCATAATAATAATTATAAAGTTCTGATTTTTATCTAGATTATGAAAAAGGGATTAGATTATTTTGTGCCTATTGTGAAAAGAGACAAACATTTTATTTTGCCAGGATTTATTGAAGGAGATTTTGCTGAGGCATATATGGGGGCAAGAGAAGGAATATTAAAAAGAAAAGAGATGAATAATTTAGAAATATTCTCATATGCAAAAATAAGAAATAACAATTTGACAGATTTGAATATTTTTGAACATATTTTGGCACAGGCAATACTTTCCAATTTTGGTTATCGGGTAGCCAATCTGGGTGATTTTAATGAAATATCAAAATCTTCAATAATGAATAATAGATTTTTGGATGAAGAAGGGGGTGAAGATTCCACTGGATTGATGCTTGGAACATCTCTTCATGGAACAAAAAATGGGGAATTCTATCATGATGGAAATTTATGGAGTCAACTTGACTCATCAAAATATAATGTAGGGAAGGTTCCAATAAATTTTAATTTTAGTGATTTTGAAATGATTCTAGATGAAGAATTTGAAGATGGCATTAATTTGAAAATAAAAAAAGATGCTATCCCAAAATATTTTCCTGCATTTCATTGGAGAAATGGAAATAAGGGATTTGACAAAATCGAAAATGATAAGATTGAATTCAAAAAAGCGACAAAATCAAAATACACTTTAATTACGAATAAATTTGAAGGCTTAATGAATTATTCCATGTCACCTCATTTATTGATGCACACTCCCAATTTTCAATATCCTGATGCTAACAAACTTCTTATTTTTTAAAAATAATTTCCCTAGATCCTATTTTAGTTAAAATTTAGCAATCTCAGGGCATTAATAATATCTAAATTATCTTTCTAAAAACCCTCAATTCAACTTTCGACCTTTAATCAAAAACCCAATTTTCTCCCAAAAAGTAAAAGGTTCAATATTAATTTTATTATCGTTCATATCATAAACTTCATGTCTAATCACTGGTTTTTCTTTCAAAACCGGAGCTCTTTCAGATAATTCTTTTGTTGCCTCAATAAATGCCTCATCCACGACCGTTCTAGAATATCCTTGTTTTACCAAAGCAAATTTCAGAGTATCAGAAGTATAGTTTTTACTCAAGTTCCTTTTAAAATAATTAACTAACTGCGTTTTGTTATCCGGCCTTCTCATAACAGAATGAAGAATAAAGGCTTTAAAAAAATTGCCCTGCGTAAGCAGGTTCCTGTGCCGGGAACGAAGTGAGGCGGTACCTGCGTAAGAAGGTTCATGCCTTTTGCAAAAAAGGTTCTCGTATCATTTGGGGTATGTCGGGAACGAAGTGAGACAGGATCAAATTTTAATAGGTTGATTCTTGTGATAATATTTTAAGGCTTCCTTCAATCGAGGTTTAGATTCAGCATAAATTGTTATCAGCTCCTCACCTTTCTTCACTTTATCACCAACATGTTTATACAAATAAACTCCAGCAAATTTATCCAAAGGACAACCAGCGGTTCTTGCAAGTAGATTTATATTTTTATTATCAATTGATTTTATTTTCCCTTTTTTTAAGGAAGAGATTGTGTGACAAATTTTGGAAATTTTTGGATAATAGACTTTACCCTTTTGTGCTTTGATAATTTCTTTGAATTTATCAAATGCTTTTCCAGATTTCAAAATTTCGTTAGCCAACAAATTTCCTTTTCCTTTTTTTGTTTTTTTGGTCATTTCAAAAATAATTCCTGCCAAATAAATTGATTTTTTTTCTAAATCTTTAGGTCCCTCTTTTTTAGAATCAAGAACTTTCAAAACGTCAATTATTTCAAGCACGGGTCCAACTCCATTTCCTATTGGCTCTTCAGCCTTTGTCAAAACAACTTTCAAGTTAACCTTAAAATGCTTTCCAAGTTTTTCAAATTTCTTCTTCAAATTAACAGCCTTACTTTTGCTAACTTTAGCGCCTTTCCCATAAGGAATATCAATTAATATTTGATTGCTCCCAGCGGCCAATTTCTTAGACATGATGGAAGCCAATAATTGGGCTTCAGGATCAAGTTTCAACATTTTCTCAACTTTGATTATTTTTGAATCCGCAGGAACCATCCCTAGTGAACCTCCCCAAGAAAGACATGCTCCAGTTTTTTTAACAATCTTAGTTAATTGATCCATAGAAAATTCTATTGGAGACAAAACTTCAATACAATCAGCAGTTCCGGCGGCACTTGTAATTGCCTTCGAAGATGTCTTTGGAAAAGTCAGCCCCACAGCAGCACAAATCGCAACCACGATCGGAGTGGTTCTGTTTCCTGCAATTCCCCCAATACAATGTTTGTCCACAACAAATTTATTTTTAAATTTCATTGTCTTTCCAGAATACAAAATCGCATCAACAAGACCAATTGTTTCATTAAAATCCATGCCATTTCTATACATTCCAGAAACAAAAACCGCAACCTCTGGTTCAGAAAGAGTATTGTCGACAACATCTTTGATTATAGTTTTAATTTTCTCATGGCTAAGTTTTTTTCCCATTATCTTTTCTTTGATATACTTAACACTCTCGGGAGTTGCAGAAAAAACAACCTCCACCTTTTGGCCCTCCCTTAAAGAAAGTCTTTTTTTAATTTCCTCTGAAACTGCGATATAACCATCATTAACTAAATGTTCGACAGTGTCTAAAATAGTGGCCATTTTTTTAGGATTAGAAGAGAGGGTGTGGATAGTTACTCTGTCTCCAGGATGAACTCCCAATTTTTCAGCTGTTTTTTTATTTAACATGGCTACCGGAAGTCCGGCAGACCACTGAGAAGTCTTAACTTTTAATTGCATGATGTCACCACAACTAAATAGAAAAATTTGTTTTTATATTTATCTACTTTTTTTAGGAGGCTGGATAAAAACTCCTGGAACTTTTTTCTCTCGATATATTTCTAAAACAATAAGCAAATAAGAAAGGATTAATGGACCGATTATAACTCCCAAAATTCCAATAAAGAAAAGTCCCCCGATCATACCCAAAAGAATAATTGCTGAATGAACATTTGTTCTTTTAGAAACAAAGATAGGTTTAATGACGTTCTCAATAGTTGCTCCAATAACTCCGAACGCAAGAATACCAATCATTGCTAATGGTTCATTTATTATTAATAAATAAACAGCAACAGGGATCCAAACAACTGACGTCCCGATTATTGGAAAAATTCCCGCAACACAAGCAAGAATTAACAAGAATAAAGCATTTTCCACACCAAAAATATAGAAACTGATTCCAGCAACTAATCCTTGGATGATTCCTAAAACAATTTGTCCATAGATCACAGAAGAGGTTATATCCTTGGAAGATTTAAAAAGTTTATTTTCAACTTCTTTTTGAAAAGGCAAAAGACTTTGAATATATTTAACAAATTTTTCATTATCTCTTAGAACAAAAAAGAAAGTGAAAAACATAACAATTGAATGCAAGAAAATTATTGGAAAATTGAGAATCAATTTAGAAAGCATATTCATTATGGAATTTGTCAAATTAGTCACAAAAGAATAAACAATGGAGCCGATTTCAGCAGAGAACCCTTCTACTTGAAATAGGGATGGGAAAATACTTTCTAAGGGAGTCACAAAATCCATTTTTTGTGAAGACAAATATATTGAAATTGATTGATCAATTAAAACTGGTGTTGCAAACCAAAGTGGAATTAAAAGAACAACAATAAACAACAAGCAAATTAAAAATGCAGAAATTCCTTTGTATGGAATTTTTTTAAGCAATTTTTTGTATAATGGAAGAAAAACAAATGCAAGAATAATTCCTGAGATAACAGACAATAAAATTGGTTTAATTAAGAAAAAAGACAAGACTAACAAAACAGCTAAAATGAATGTTGAAGTAGCATTTTTCCAAAAAGATTTTTCTTGTTTATCACCCATATCTATATGGATAAAAATAACTTAATAAATGTTGCTAGAAATAGTTTTTTAAAAAGATTTATAAGATAAACTTAATTTTACCAATTATGAATTTCATAAAAAAAATTGTTGATAAAAAAATTGATAGCTTGGTACATTTACAATTTCAAAAATTTAGCCGAGGAGAATTCAAAAATAGGGCGGTTCTGAAAGTAAAAAAAGTAAAGAACAAATACACAATTAATTCCACGGGGGAATTCATCAATGAATTGGTCAGAACAATGGCTGAGAAATTAGGCTCAGAAAAAACAAAAATAACTGGTGCAGTTATTGCAACCTCGGATTTAACCGGCAAATTAGATTTTAAAGAAAAAAAACAATTTCAAGGCGTGAAAAGATATCTGATTGATACAGAAATGTCCGGAGAAGACACAATAAAACTTTTAGATGAATTTCCAAAAGCAATTTGTGCTTTGTCTTTTAATGTGGGAGAGGACAAATTAAAAATCAAACCCAAGGCTCCAAAAATGGGAGTTCCAGGGAAAAAAGGAGAACCCCCAAAGACAGATGCCTGCAAATTGGTTACAACTGATGCCTCAATTGGAGAAAGCTTCATTTTCGAAACAAAAGATTTCAAACTAGCAGAAGTTAACCATGTTTTTGTAATAGAAAAAATGATTATGCCAGAAACAGGCGAAGATGATTTTGCCAAAATTAGGGAAATGACAAAACGTCAAGGAAAAGTTATCCGAACTTCTAAGATTGATGAAGTTGAGTCTGAAAACATTTACGAATTTACTGCTTAATGATTTATTATTTTATTCTCTCAAATACTCTTCCATAAAAGTCTAATTTATATTTTATTTTTTTGCTAGAGTTTTTTTTATAATAAATAGCATTGGAAACAATTCCCCTATATTTGGGATCTAGATAAAACATCATGTAATTGGAAAAATCTTTTTTGATTTCTGAATATAGTTTTTTGTTTATTTTGACATCAAATTTTCTCCCAGTTGGTTTAATGCAATCTGGCGGAATATTTGGGTTATAAGCTTCATATTTCCAATAATCCTCAATAATTTTTTTTGGATTTTCTTGATCTAAGTGGATTGAGACACCAAACAATAATTCTCCTTGGGGGGCAGTATGTGCCCATTGTAGTAAAACAGCATCTTCCAATTTTATTATCTTGCTCATTTTTCAAAAACCTCGTTTTTATCTCCAACCCCATATCCCCATAATCGAATTCCATTTTCACTTTCTTTTATCTGGGAATATAATTTTTTTCCAACTACAACCTGCTTAGAATCTTCAGGACGAGAATATTCATCAGGAACACTATCTGGCATTCCCTTCCAATAATCTTCAATATATTCTTGAGATTGTTCTTTATTCAAATGAATTGAACATCCGTCTGGCCTAGATCCCCAACCTCGCTCAGATTCAATCCAATCAATCAATATAACTTTCTCTAACTTTTCCATTTTTCCAAAACTCCTCCCTTTTATCAACATGATGTTTTAATAAATGGTAAAATGGTTCATAAATTTCCTTTGCCATGGGGAGATACATTTCTATGGAATCCGTGATTTTCCTAGTTCTAGTTTTTTCAGAAATGTGGACAGAATAAATGTCGGCACAATTGTGAATTGTATCTGCCAGTTTTATTAGTTTAACCTTCTTTGAAGAATATTTTATTTTTTGATTATATTCTTCTCTTGAATCTCCTTCAGAAAGAGAAGAAACTAATGATGCAATATTAGGATTAAATTTTTCTTCAATTTCTTCAACTTTTATTCCACAATCTTCAACAACATCGTGAAGCCATGCAGCACATAATATATTTTCATTTTTAATTCCAGAACAAATAAGCAAATTATAAACAGCCTCGGGATGTGTAATGTACGGAGTAACTCCGTCTTTTCTAAATTGTCTCTCATGTGCTTTCGTGGCAAATTCCTTTGCTTTTTTGATTAGTTCATTCATTGTAAAATCTCCTGTATTTTTCACGCAATTCTTCTATTGATATTTTTTCTGTAGGAAAATAGTTTTCAAGTTTTATCCATTCAGTATAGGGGTATCCAAATGTTAAGGGTTCTATTTTGTCATTTTGGATTTTTTCTTGCTCTTCAAATTTATTTTTTAGTTCTTTCATTGTAATATATTAAGATTTTCTCGCTATATATAATTTAAACTAGAGAAAGTTAATTAAACTATTTCACACTATTATTAATATGAAAAAGAAATTAACAACTCAAGGTCCAAAAGGGCGTGAATCTTACACATTAACATTGCCAAAAGAATGGATTTTAGAAAATAATCTGGATAAAACAAAGGTCCTTGAAATGGAAATTGTTGGAAATAAAATTCTCCTATTTTTAGACAAAAAAAAGGAAAATGTGGTGATTGATTCTCAAAAATATAAACAAAGTATCACGAGGATTTTCCCATTACTATATAGGAAAGGTGTTTCAAAAATTGAAATTGAAACTTCAGATGATAAAATAGTTGAAGAAATTTATAAAATTATTCAGCAACAATTGATAGGTTATGAAATAACTGAGCACCTAGGAAATAAAATAACAATTGAATATATAATGCAAGAAGATGAATCAAGCTTTAAGATAACACTTAGAAGAATTTTCTTATTAATTGAAGATTTTCCAAATAACAAAAGTAAATCAAAAATAAAAAACCTAGAAAAAAACATCCAGAGATTAATCAACTACTGCCAAAGAATTCTTTTAAAAAAAGGTTATAGCTCTCCAACTAAAATGCCCCTATATTTTTTATTATTAGATAGGTTAGATAAAATAACAGATGAACTAAGTGAACTTTTAATATTAAGTCTTTCAAATGAACAATCAAAAACACTAAAAAGAATAAGCAACTATTTTCAAAAAGCCTATAAATTATTCTATAAATTTGATGCAGGAGAATTTAATCACCATGGAGAAAGCTCTTATCTATTTGTGAAAAAACTAAGAATAAATAGTAAAAAAAATTCTGCAGATATTTACCTATATAACATAATGAGAAATATAAGTTCTCTTTATGGAACCATTTTTAGTTTGAAATTTGAATAATTCTCTCCAAAAAACCCCACCAAAACTTTTATAAACCAATTTTCTCTGATAAAATCATTCCAGGGTATGAAAATGAAATCTTCGCTAATTGAAAATACAAAAAAACAAAATAGAAAATGCCAACAAGAAAATCACCAAGAAAAGGAAGTTTACAATTCTGGCCCAGAAAAAGGGCTGCTAAGTTCTTACCTAGTACTAACTGGGACGCAATAAAATCAGATAAAATATTGAAGGGATTCATCGCCTACAAGGCAGGAATGGCTTCTGCGTTCATTAAAGACGATTCTGAGCACTCAATGACTAAAGGCAAAAAGAAAGTTGTCCCAGTAACAATTTTAGAATGCCCGCAAATGAAAATTTTATCAGTAAGATTCTACAAAAACGGAATTGTTGCAAATGAAGTTTTAGCTCCAACTTTAGATAAAGAATTAAAGAGAAAATTAAAATTACCAAAAACAACTAAAAAATTAGATTCAATCAAATCCGAAGATTACGAAGATTTGAAGATTATTGCATATTCTGTAGTAAAAAAGACTAATTTGAAAAAAACTCCAGATATTATCGAAATAGGATTAAATGGATCATATGAAGAAAAATTAAATTATGTTCAAGAAAACATTGAAAAAGAAATTTCAGTAGAAGATGTTTTTGATAAAGGCCAATTAATTGATACAAGAGGATTAACAAAAGGTAAAGGATTACAAGGACCTGTAAGAAGATTCGGTATTACATTAAAAAGTCATAAATCAGAAAAAGGGCAAAGAAGGCCAGGATCTTTAGGTCCATGGCACCCAGCAAGAGTTATTTTCAGAGTTCCAATGGCAGGACAATTAGGAACATTCACAAGAGTTGTATATAATAACAAAATTATTGATTTAGGAAAAGCAGAAGAAAAATTCAAAAATATAAAAAATTATGGGGATGTCAAAACGGATTACATTGTTGTTGAAGGTTCTCTACAAGGTTCAGCAAAAAGACAATTAATTTTAACACAACCATTAAGACCAACTAAAAAACAATTAAAAAAACAACACGAATTAATAGAAATAAGATAAAATGAAAACAAAAATTTACACAATTGATGGAAAACAAGAAAAGGAAATAATCCTTCCAAATTGTTTCAATGAAACAATCAGAGAAGATTTAATTCAAAAAATAATTGAAGCTAAAAAAGTTTGGCAGCCTTATGCCCCAAGTCCTGTTGCTGGAAATCAAAATTCTGCAAGTGGAAAATTAATTCACCAGAGAAAAGTTTGGAAATCACAATATGGTCGAGGAATGAGCAGAATTCCAAGAAAACAAATGAGTAGGAGAGGTTCACAATTCCATTGGGTTGGTGCAACTGTTCCAAATACTCGTGGCGGAAGAAGAGCCCATGTGCCGAAAGTAGTATCAATGATCGGTTTAGCTAGAGTAAATAAAAAAGAATTGAAATTAGCTTTAATGTCAGCATTAAGCGCAACAGTCTCGGCAAAATGGGTAATAAAGAGATACGAAAGATTGAAGGATGAAAAAATAACTAATTTACCTTTGGTTGTTGAATCAAAAATAACTACATTAAAATCAAAAGAAGTTTTATCTGGTTTAAAGAAAATTTTAGGTGAAAAATTATATGGCATTGCAATTCAAAAGAAAACAATTAGAAAAGGAATAGGAAAATTACGAGGAAGAAAATACAAAAATAATGCAGGAATGTTATTAGTTGTTGGAAACGAAGAAAAATTAAAAATAACAGCATTCGATGTTCAAAAAGCAAATAAATTGGGAGTAAACGACTTGGCTAACGGCGGAGTTGGAAGATTAACAGTTTATACTGAAACTGCAATTAAAGATTTAGGAGCAAAATTAAAATGAAACCAATAATGACAGAAAAAGCAGTAATGATGATTGAAACAGCGAATGTAATAACATTTCAAACTTCAATGAAGATGGAGAAAAAAGACATCAAAAAAGAAATTGAAGAGTTATTTAATGCAAAGGTTGATAAAATAAGAACTTTAATTAAAAATAACAAAAAATATGCATACGTAAAATTAAAAGGCGACACTTTAGCAATAGATATCGCAACTAAATTAGGATTAATGTAAAATGGGAAAAAGAATAATTCAACAAGCTCGAGGGAAAGGAAGTTCAACTTATAGAGTTAGCAAAAAAGCTTTCAAATATAAAATTCAATATTCAAGAAGTTTATCTGGGATCGGAAAAATATTAAAAATATTTTCTTCAGCAGCTCATTCGGCCCCTTTAGCAAAAATCTCTTCTGAAAGCGGAATGTTTTATGTTCCTGCATTCAAGAATATGGTAGAAGGAGAAACAATTTCATTTGAAAATACAGACATTAAAAATGGAAGCATTTTAAAATTAAAAGACATCCCAGTAAAAACAAAAGTTTATTGCATTGAATCAAAAATTGGAGATGGCGGAGCTTTTGTAAAGACTGGCGGCAATAATGCAACAGTTAACAGAATTGTTGGCGAAGAAGTAATTGTCATCATGCCTTCAAAAAAAGAAAAGAAATTCAACGGTAGATGTAGAGCAATTGTTGGAGTTGTTGCAGGACAAGGAAGAATAGATAAACCAATAATCAAAGCAGGAAAACAGTTTTTTATAAAAAAAGCGAAAAGTAAATTGTGGCCAAGAACTTCAGCAGTGAAGATGAATGCAATTGATCACCCTTTCGGTTCAGGTAGAGCAAAGAACCCGAAGAGTAAGATTGCAAAGAGAAATTCACCTCCTGGAAGAAAAGTTGGGTTGTTAAGACCAAGGCAAACAGGAAAGAGAAAATAAAATGGAAATGGAAGTAAAGAAGAAAGAATTGAAATTTAAGGGAAAGAATCTAGAAGAATTAAAAAAACTAGACGTAAGAGAATTTGCAAAATTACTTGGATCAAGACAAAGAAGAACTGTTTTAAGGAATTTCCAAGATCATGAAAATTTTGTAAAAAATGCACAAGAAAAAATAGCGAAAGGAAAAAGATCAGTTAAGACTCATAAAAGATATTTGGTAGTTGTTCCAGAATTAATTGGGACAAGAATTCAAGTATATAACGGTAAAGAGTTTATTCCAACAGATATTACTCTTGAGATGCTTGGACATAAATTTGGAGAATTCGCACCAACAAGAGTTAGAGCAAAACATAATAAGGACGGTAAAAAGAAGAAATAAAATGGCAGGATCAAATACAGAAATACCAACAGGAAAGGCCGAAAAGAAAAAAATGGCCCCAATAACAAAAGAAATTAAACCACAAATGAAAGCCACTCCAATAAAAAAAGAAGAAAACAAGGAAGAAAAGAAAACAGAAGTTAAACCAATTGAAGAAGAGAAAAAAATTACAGAAGAAAATAAAGAACAAAAAACTGAAACAAAAACAGAAGTTCCTGAAGAAAAGAAAAAAGAAAAAAAAGCGCCTGTTAAAAAAATAAAAAGAGATGCGGCAGTAGTAAATATTAATGGATCTCCCGTATCAACAAAATATGCAATAGCAATTTGCAAATTTTTAAAAGGCAAAAAAATTTCAGTTGCAATAAATGAAATGGAAGAAGTATCTATTTTAAAAAAAGCAATACCAATGAAGGGAGAATATGCTCACAGAAAAGGGAAAATGATGTCGGGCAAATTTCCAGTAAGGGCATCAAAAGAATTTTTAGTTATGCTAAAAAGTTTACTGGGAAACGCAACACAAAACGACATAGACGAACCAATAATCACTGAAGCCATTGCAAACAAAGGAACAACAACCTATGGTCGTGGTGGAAGAGTTCAAAAGAAAAGATCAAACATAAAACTTGTTTGCACAGAAAAAAAATTAATTAAACAAAAACAAAAAACAAAAAAATAAAATGGAAGAAAGAAACGTTGTAAAATTTAAGAAAGATGAATTTGAAGTAAGAGAAAGTATCAAAAAATCAATTGGTAAAGGAAAGATTAGTAAGGTAAGAATAGAATACACTCCAGTCGGAGAAAAGATTATAGTTTCAACTCACAAGCCAGGTTTGATAATTGGTCGAGGTGGAGAAAAAATTGATGAATTAACACAAATGTTAAAAAAGAATTTCAAATTAGAAAATCCCCATGTGGAAATCGACGAGATAAAAAAAGTAGAATTTGACGCGCAATTAATTGCCGACGACATAGCTTTAGGTTTGGAAAGATTTGGACCGTTAAAATTCAAGGTATTAGCATATCGAGCTCTTCAAAGAATAATCAAGGCTGGAGCGTTAGGAACTGAAATTAGATTGAGTGGAAAATTACCTGGATCAAGAGCAAAGACTTGGAGATTTGCACAAGGTTATTTGAAGAAAACAGGAGACTCTGCAAATGCAGTGGATAGGGCCCAGTCAAGAGCACAAACAAAACCTGGAGTTGTAGGAGTAAAAGTTAGTATATTGTCCCCGGATGCAATCCTAAAGGATAGAATTACTGTGGATGAAAAATTATTAGAAAAATTAAAAGAAAATACTGAAAAGGCAAAAAAGGAATTAAAGAAAACTAAAAAAACTGTGAGGAAAAAATAAATGGCAATATTAAAAGCAAAAGATATCCGAGGAATGAAACCAGAAGAAAAAGAAAAGAAAATTAAAGAATTAAAATTAGAATTAATCAAATCACGAGCTAAAAGTGCACAAGGTACAAGCTCAAAAACAAGAGAAATAAAAAAAACAATAGCGAGGTTATTAACGATACAATAAACATGGAAATATGTCCAAAATGTGGCTTGCCACAACCTGCGTGCGTTTGTGAACAAATAGTAAAAAGTTCACAAAGAATAAAGGTAACAACCGATAAAAAAAGATACGGAAAGGTTGTTACGGTGATTTCGGGTTTCGACTCCGGAATCGACGCGAAAAAAATAGCAAAGGAAATGAAAAATTTGCTTGCTTGCGGGGGAACAGGAAAGGACGGAATCATCGAACTCCAAGGAGATCACACAAAAAAAGCCAAAGAAACCTTGATGAAGCTAGGTTTTGAGGGAGAATCAATAGACTAAAATGACAGAAAAAAAACAAATTAAAATGACAGAAAAAAAAATTGACAAAAAAATGGCACCTAAAGGTATACCTTCAAAAGAAGGCGAAGGAAACAAATTGGTAGTTGGAACTTGTACAGATGTTGATTGTCCAGTTCATGGGAAATTAAAAACAAGAGGAAAAGTGTTCAAGGGGACAGTAACCAGTAAACACCATAAAAGAATTGCAATTGAATTAGAAAGATTAGTTTACATTCGTAAATATGAACGTTACGCAAAATCAAGAACAAAAATTCACGCAAGACTTCCAACTTGTATGGAAAAATCAGTTAACATTGGAGATCTAATAAAAATTCAAGAATGTCGACCTTTGAGCAAGATAATTCATTTCGTGGTTATCGATAAATTAAATGCTGGAGAAAATAAAAAATGAAAGCAGTAAGTGCAAGAACAACAGCAGCATTAAATCTCGGTGCAAAAATGATTTCAACCGATAACAGTGGAGCTAAAATTGTAAAAATAGTTTCAGTAAAACACGGGAAAGGAAAAAAAGGAAAACAAGGTTGTGCAAAAATTGCTGATTGGGTTAAAGTCGCTGTAAAGAAAGGAACTCCAGAAATGAAGGGAAAAGTTTTCGACGCTGTAGTTGTAAGGCAAAAAAAATCCTGGAGAAGATTGAGTGGAGAAAGAGTGGCATTTGAAGATAATGCAGTAGCAATTTTAAAAGACGACAAAGGAAATCCGAAGGGAACTCAAATTAAAGGACCCGTATCAAAGGAGGTATTGGAGCGATGGCCATCAGTGGCAAAAATCGCTTCGGTGGTATACTAAAATGAAAGAATTTTCAACTAAATGGATTGGAAGTAAAAAACCAAAGAAACAAAGAAAGTATGTAGCAAAAGCACCACTTCATAGAAAAAGAAAATTATTGAGTGTAAACCTATCAAAAGAATTACGAGAAAAACATAACACAAGAAATATTGAAATAAGAAAAGATGACAAAGTTAAAATTATGCGAGGAAAATACAAAGGAAAAGAAGGAAAAATTATCCTAGTAAAAACAAAATTGTTAAAAATTTATATTGAAGGAATTCAAACAAAAAAACAAGATGGTTCAAAAGTTAATGTTCCACTAAGAGCATCAAACTTACAAATAGTTGAATTATATTTAGATGACAAAAAAAGAATGTCAAAAAAAACGGTGGTTAAAACTACGCCCAGCGAAGAAAAAAACCAAACACCTAAAAAGGAAAACAAATCAGTAACTAAGGAGATAAAGAAAGAATGAAAGCCCATTTAAAGAGACAAAAAGTGCCAAAAACTTGGCCAATTGCAAGAAAAGGAAAGACTTTTGTAGTGAAAAGCAAATCAAAAGGAATTCCATTATTAGTTGCAATCAGAGATATGTTAAAATTAGCTCAAAATAAAAAAGAAGTAAAACAAGCAATTCACAAAAAACAACTTATGATCTCAGGAAAGATCGCGAGGGACGAAAAAACAAGTTTAGAATTATTTGACATATTGACAATAATTCCTGCGAAAGAAAATTATCAATTAGTTTTTTCAAAATTCGGGAAATATGATCTGGAGAAAATAGATGAAAAAGATACAAAAACAAAAGTTTCTAAAATTATTGGAAAAAAAGCACTTAAGGGAAAGAAGATGCAAATAAATTTGTTAGACGGAAGAAATTATTTTTCAGAATCGGAATGCAAAGTAAATGATTCAGTCGTAATTGATTTAGCAAAAAACAAAATATCAAAAGTATTGCCATTAAAAGAAAAAGTTAACATTCTAACAATTGGTGGAAAACACGCTGGAGCAAGAGGAAAAATAGAAACACTTATTCCCGAATTAAAAATGGCAGAAATCAACGACGGTGAAAAGAAGTTCAGAGTTCTAATTAAACAATTAATGGTAACCGAATAAAATGACAGAAAAACAAAATCCAATGAGAGAAATAAAAATAGAGAAAGTGGTTCTAAGTGTCGGAGCAGTAGGAGACAAGTTGGAAAAAGGATACAAATTACTTAAAATGTTAACCGGAAAAAACCCTGCAAAAACAAAATCCAGAAAAAGAATTCCTGCTCTGGCAGTGAGGCCGGGATTAGAAATTGGAGCAGTTGTAACCTTAAGAAAAGATTATGACGATTTATTAAGAAAATTATTGATTACTGTAGACAACACTTTAAAGAGAAAACAAATGAGTGAAAATAATTTCTCCTTCGGAATTAAAGAATATATTGAAATTCCTGGAGTCGAATACCAAAGAGAAATCGGAATTTTAGGTTTTGATGTTACACTCGTTTTCAAAAGAGCTGGAAGAAGAGTTCGGTTGAAGAAGATAAAACAAGGAAAGATTCCAAAAAGACAAGTGATCACAAGGGAAGAATTAATTAAATTTATGGAAGACACATTCCAAACAACATTCAAATAAAATGAAAAAAGAAATTGAGAAAGTGAATCGGTTGGAAGATATTAAAGCATCAGATATTGGAAGAAAAATTCCAATTTTATTTGAAGGAGAATCTTTCCCACATGAAGGCCATCTTAAAGAGATTGTAGAATATGGGGGAGATAAGAGAAAAGCATATAGATTTTTAATTCAAACCAAAAAAATGGGAATAACCAAAATTACTCCTTATTCAATATTTAACGCAGAGATAGATAATGGAAAATTAATTCCTTCTTTTTATGGGGTTGGGAATTCAACAGTGGAAGAATTCATCTTGGAACATAAGGAAATGTTTCCAAAAGCATTTGAACAATTTCAAAAAGACATGAAAATAATTAAAGGAGAAATAAATTAAAATGACAGCTAGCGATTGGAAAAACTATTTCAAACAATTAAATGCAAAACCTGCGATAAAGGCAAAGTTCTTGAAACACTGTAAGCCAAAGGAAAGAAAGTATGGTATCACCGTGAACAAATGTGAAAGATGCGGAAGATACGGGGCACATATCAAGTCCTACAGCCTGAACCTTTGTAGACACTGTTTCAGAGAAATCGCAACAGAAATAGGTTTTAAAAAATATTCATAAGGAGGAAATAAAATAAAATGTCACATGATATCGTTGCAGACGCACTAAATATGCTCCGGAATGCCAAGAAGGCTAAAAAGGAAGTTGTAAAAGTAAAAATTATTTCAAATCTCCTTATAGAAATTTTAAAAATTATGAAGCAAAAAGGTGCGATTAAAAAATATAAAATAGATGCAAAAGAAAAATCAATCGAAGTAACTATTGGAAACTTGACAGAATGTAAATCAATTAAACCAAGATTTAGTTGTGACAAAACTCAAGTTGAAAAGTACAGAAGAAGATATTTGCCTGCCAGAAATTTGGGAACAATGATCGTCTCAACAAACAAGGGTTTAATGACTCACGAAGAAGCAGATGAAGAAAATATTGGGGGTTGCTTAATTGCATATTTTTACTAAAATGAAAAAAAATTTATCACTAGAAATGGAAATTCCCGAAGGGATGACGCTTTCAATAAATGAAAATCTAGTTACAGTTAAAGGGCCCGAAGGAGAAGTTACAAAAAACTTTAACTTTGGAAGATTAGATTCAGAAGTAAAGAATAATCAAATTATTTTGAAATGCGACAAAGCAACAAAAACAGAAAAGAAAATGATGAATACTATTGGAGCACATATAAAAAACATGATTCAAGGAGCAAAAGAAAAATTCGTTTACGAGTTGAAAATTTGTTTTGGACATTTCCCCTTCACAGTAAAAAAAGTTGGAAACAAAGCAATAATCAAAAATTTCCTGGGAGAAAAAGTGGACAGGTCAGTGGATTTAATTGAAGGAACTGAAGTAGAAATAGGAAAAGAAATAATTATTGTTAAATCCCCGAACAAAGAATTTGCCGGACAAACAGCAGCAAATTTCGAAGCCGCAACAAAAATTAGGGGAAGAGATAAAAGAGTTTTCCAAGACGGCGTTTACATAATTAAAAAGAATGGGAAGGAAATGTAAAATGGTTAAATTTTTGAGACGAGATGTTAATCGGTTTGCGAAATTCGGAAAAGGTAAAGGAAAGAAGGCGAAATGGAGAGCTCCCAAAGGAAGAGATAATAAAATGAGGGAAAAGAGAAAAGGATATCCAGTAGTAGTTTCAATTGGATACAAATCGGAAAAAACTCTACGGGGAAAAATAAACGAAAAAGAACCCGTAACTATTATGAACATTTTAGATTTAAAAAAAATCGGAAAAGATCAAATAGGTTTAATTGGAAAAGTTGGAAAAAAGAAAAAAATAGAAATTGTAACAGAAGCAAAGAAAATGAAAGTTGAATTAAAAAACGTAAATATAGAATCTTTTTTGAAAAAATTAAACAAAGCCAAAGAGGAAACTAAAAAATGAACATGGGAAATAGAAAAGAATTAGCTGCAAAGACTTTGAAAGTTGGAAAAGATAAAATAACATTTGTAAGAGCAAGATTAGAAGAAATTAAAGAAGCAATCACAAAGCAAGATATAAGAGAGTTAGTATTAACTGGCGCAATAAAAGTTAAAATGAAAAAAGGAAGAAAAACAAATGTTTCCAGGAAAAACAGAAAAGGGGAAGGAAAAATAAAGAAAAAAGTTAACAAGAGAAAACAAGAGTATGTTATAATAACAAGGAAGCTAAGAGCCTTCACAGCCGAATTAAAAAAACAAGGAAAATTAAGTAAAGAAGAAGTAACTGAAATCAGGAAAAGAATAAGAAACAGAGCATTTAAGAGTAAGGCAAATCTGAAATCTTATGTCGGAGGATTAAGAAAATGAGAATGAAAAAAGTACAAAAAAGAAGAAGAAGAGAAAATAAAACAGATTATCTAAATAGAATTAAACTTTTGAAAAGCGAAAAACCAAGATTAGTTTTTAGAAAAACAAATCAATTTGTTATTGGACAATATGTTCTAAGTGACGAAGCAAAAGACAAAATCGTCTTTGGTTTAACATCAAAAGCATTACTAAAATATGGTTGGCCAGAAAATTTCAAAGGAAGTTTAAAATCAATTCCTGCAGCATATTTAACAGGATTATTAATTGCAAAAAAAATATTAAAGGATAAATTAGAAAAACCAGTTGTAGATTTTGGAATGATTAGAACTTTACATAAAACAAAAGTTTTTGCATTCTTGAAAGGAGCAATTGACGGCGGATTAGAAATTTCTTGTCCTGAGGAATCTTTTCCAGAAGAAGAAAGAATTGCTGGTAAAAATATGAAAGAAGATTTTTCAACAACATTCGAACAAATTAAATCAAAAATAGAGAAACAATAAGATGGCAGAAGATATAAAGAAAACAGCAGAAGTGTATGAAACAGTTTCAGAAGAAAAAGTAATGGAAGTTGCAAAAGATACAGAAGCTGTAACAGAAAAAATGATTGATGCTGAAACTAAAATAGAAAAAGTTATTGATAAAAAAGAAATGGAAGAAGTAATTGTGAAAGCTGAAGCCAAAGACGCTGCTCCTCAAAAAAGAAGGGGTTTCAGAAAAGAAATAACTCGAGAAGAAATTGTTGAAGCTTGGAATCCAATAACTGCTCTTGGAAGAAAAGTAAAATCGGGAGAAATAAAAACTTTAAACGAAATTTTAGACGCGGATAAAAAAATTCTAGAACCTGAAATTGTAGACAAATTAATCCCTGTAAAAACAGATTTAATTGCAATGGGACAAGCCAAAGGTAAATTTGGTGGTGGAAAAAGAAGGGCCTGGAGACAAACTCAAAGAATTACTCGTGAAGGAGGAGTTTTAACATTTTCAGCAATGGCAATAGCGGGTGATGAAAACGGCCACATAGGTGTGGGGACAGGAAGAGCAGCAGAAACACTTCCAGCTAGAGATAAATCAACGAGAAAAGCAAAACTTAACATTATGAAATTAACGAGAGGTTGTTCCGCTTTTGATTGTTCTTGTGACGAGGATCATTCAATTCCCTTCGAAGTTGAAGGTAAATCTGGAAGTGTAGTAGTAAAGTTAATGCCAGCACCTCAGGGAACAGGATTAGTTGTAGCAAACGAGTTAAAAAAAGTTTTGAAGCTAGCAGGAATTAAAGACGTATACTCTCAAACATTCGGAAGCGTTAGAACAACATTCAATTTAGTGAAAGCTTGTATGGAAGCACTTAAGGAGACAAACAGAAAATGATAGAAATAATATGTAAAGATGATGCTCGAGAAAGATTAAATGGAGTAAAAAAGTCAAAAGTCCAAAAAGGGAAAACAATAGAAACTTCTTTTGGAGAAGAGTTAATAACAAGAAAAGATAAAGAAACGGTAAGTATTGATAAGGAGATAAAAATAGATACTCTTATGGAAACAACAATTGGAAATAAAAAAGGAATAATCGAAACACAATACAATATGTTATCCAAAGATAAGGGTGGATGGGCTTCGGGATATATTTTAATGCATGCATATTTTCCAGGAGATAAGAAATATTCTGAATTAAATGAAATGATGGAGACAAACAGAAAATGATTGCAGTAATAAGAATAAGTGGACAAGTAGGATTGAAAAAAAAGATAGCTGAAACTTTAGAAAGATTAAGATTAAAGAGAAAATATGTTTGTGTCGTTTTTGACAAACCAAATGAATCACAAATGGGAATGATAAAATCAGTTAGAAATTCAATTGCCTTTGGAGAAATTACCGAAGACACTTATAAAAAATTAGTTGAAGCTCGAGGAAAAAAAGATGTTGATGGAAATTTAAAACCCTTTTTCAGATTACATCCAGCAAGAGGCGGAATCAAAACAAAAGTACATTATCCCCAAGGAGTTTTGGGAGAAAACAAAGAAATGGATAAATTAATTGGGAGAATGTTGTAAGATGGCAGAGATAGGAGATAAAATAAAAATAATGAAAAATCCAGAAGTTGGCAAGGATATTGGAGAAAAAGTAGGAACAGTAATTGGAATAAATGGTCAAGAGATAGTATCTTTAAACAAAAGATATTCAAAATTTAAACATTGTAAAGAAATAGGTTCATTTAGTTATGAAAGAAATTCTTACTTTTTTGAAGAAGATAATTTAATTTTACAAAAGAGAGAGCGCTTGGAGGGAATAGAATATTTTCAACTTTTGAGAAATTTGAATAAAAATTAAAATGAAATCAATAAAAAGAAAAAAATCATCGAGAATGAGTGGAAGGGGAATGGGAACTCATGGTAGTGGAGCCAGAAAGAATAAAAGAAAATCTGGTAACAAAGGTGGAAATGGAATGAGTGGTTCAGGGAAGAGAGCAGACCACATAAAAACTTTAGTACAAAAATTATACGGGCATAATTATTTTGGTAAACAAGGAATAACTTCTCGTGGAACAAAGAGAGATACAAGACAAAGAATTAATTTATTTGATATAGAAACAAATATAAAAAAATACGGGAAAAAGAAAGGGGAAGTTTATGAAGTTTCTTTACCAAAATATAAAGTTCTTGGAACTGGAACAGTAAAAACAAAAATGATTATTACTTGTTTTGAAGCGAGCAAATCAGCAATTGAAAAAGTGAAGAAGGCTGGCGGAGAAATCAAAGTTAAAGAAATCAAAGAAATTGTGACTCCCGTGATTGTTAATCCCAAACACGAAGCTAGAAAAATAAAGAAATAACTTCGTTCTTGTTTTGGATAAAAAATAGAAATAAGTTCTTTAAACGATTTTAATTTTTTGTCTTAATGAAAAAAGATTATCAGATTTGGACTCCTACCAAAATCAAGATAAATAATAAAAGTTCAATACCTAGAGGATGTAAGGAAAGAGAAATTTGGATCTGTAATCTCGGAGAAAATATTGGTTTTGAGGAAGATGGAAAGGGAAATGAATTTACTCGTCCAGCATTAATTTTAAAAGTCTTTAATAGAAATTTTTGTTACATTATTCCCCTTTCTACTACAAGCAAAAGAGGAAAATTTTATTATCCTTTTGAGAGTAAAACTGGAAAAACAAGTGTTGCTCTATTGACCCAATTTAAACCAATTGATACTGTTAGATTATCAAGGAAAGTTGGATTCATAAAAAAATCAGACTTTGTAGAAATTCAAAAAATAATAAAGAAACTCTTCTTTTAATTGTTCACTCTGCCAAAGGCAGAGGGTGTCCCGAAGGAATTTGTAATAATACAAAATTATTGAAGTTTAAATAATTATTGAAATTTTAAGAAAAAGTTAATTCTTCCATTCTTTTATTCGTCCACGTTTTATGTCTTCTAAACTTCTCTCTATTTGTTTAACCAAATCTTCATCTACTTTTTTTATCACAATATGATTTTTAACTTTATCTAGGGCCAAAACTGAATCAGAAGTGATCTCAAATTCTTTTCTAATTTTAGAAGGAATGACTATTTGCCCCTTCGCATTTATCTTAATAAGTTCCATGTAATAAAGTAGAAAATTCCTACTTTTAAATTAAATTTTATACTTCTCTAAATTTTTATTTACCCATTCAAATAATTTGGGCATTTCATCTTTATCTCCTTTCAGGGCACCATAAAAATAATCGTCTATATCTCTAAGAAAATCTCCCTCCTTAAGATGCCCTTCTTTGTATTTAGAAATTCCCCTTAAGCGATCTTTTTCAAATAACCCTGCAATGAGCAAACCAATTCCTTCAATTATTTTTTGGGTTGGCCCGTCAGAGATGTTTTTAGAATAATAAATCCATTGAGAGAGTTCATTGAATTCATTTTGAAATTGTTCCTCTACAGATATCCCTTTATTTTTAGCTCGAGCTATTATTCCATGCTCTATTGCTCCATCAAAAAGATTTTTTAATCCCACGAGCATTTTTTCATTAAATCCACATAATGCCATTATAGAAAATCAAAGAATAAAATTAATTTAAAATGCTTCACAAAAATCTTTTACAATTTTGCAAAAATTTAATAAAAAGTTTCTAAATTGTAAATTTTAACAAATATTCTCTTATCTGTTTGATTTCTTTCTCAATTGCTTTTCCTTCTTTAACAGGTCTACCATATTTGTCTTTTCCTGCTTTCATCTCCTCGAGGAGATCTTTATAACATTCTTGCACAAATATTAAAAGACCATTCACTGCTTTTTGACTAAATCCGCTTGGTGGCATTGTACGATTCTATAGATTTCATAGAATATAAAATATTTTAATCTATTTTACACAATAACGCAAAATTTAAATAATAAAATAACAGCAATAGTAAATATGAACATAAAGGATAAAAAAATTTTGGGTGAATTAGTTTTAAATTCAAGAATACCCTTAAACAGATTAGCAAAGAAAGTTGGCCTAAGTAGGGAGGTTATAACCTATAGAATAAACCAATTAAAATCAAAAGGAATTATAAGAAGTTTTCACGCAGTGATAGATGAAGAAAAATTAGGTTACCTTAGAAATACTTGTTTTATTCAATTAAAAGGAATTTCACCTATGAAGGAAAAACAATTTTTTGAATATTTAAAAAACCACAAATCCACAACTTATGGTGGAACTGTGATAGGAAAATGGAATATTGTCTTCGATATAGTTTCAAAAAATAGAAAAGATATGGCCAAGATTGTAAAAGAAATACAAAATAAAGTAAAGAAAAATCTTTCTATTTTTGCCATTGCTGGAAACACAATTTCTGGAGGATACTATCCTGAAAAAATATTTGGAATAAAAGGAAAAGAACAAAAAAGATTCAATAAAAAAACGAAAATAGATCAAGTCGATTTAAAAATTTTAAAATTATTATCTAAAAATTCTAGGATCGAATATAGTGCACTCTCTAAAAAAATAAATTTGACCGCCAATGCAATCAAATATAGGATACAAAATTTAGAAAAAATGGGAATCATTTTGAATTATACAATTTCTGTAGATGTCAAAAAATTAAATTATGCTTGGTACAATATTCAAATAAAATTAATTGCAGGAGAAAAAGAGATAGAGGAATTCCTGAAAGGAGATGAGAGGACAATATATCATTATCATTATATTGGAAATGAAAATTGGGATCTTGATATTGGAGTTATTGTAAAAGATGCTGAAGAATTGAGGGATTTCATAATAAAATTTAGAGAAAAATTTCCCGAATTTGTAAAGATCCATGATGTATATGTTGTGTTGGAGGTAGTAAAAGAAAACATTGCCCCAGATATAATTTTTGAAGAAACCAACAAACTTTAAAAACCGTTTTTCTCTATATTATCTATGGCATTAAAAGACATATTCCAATTCATACCAGAGGTAACAAAGCCCGAAGAAAAAAAGCTTGGATTTAATATCAAACTTAAATGGACATTAATCATCCTTGGAGCCTTCTTCGTTTTAGCAAACATTCCCTTATTTGGATTAAGTAGGAACGCCCTAGATCGTTTCGAATATTTAGCAATTATTATGGGGACAGATTTCGGTTCAATAATTTCCTTGGGTATTGGTCCAATTGTAATGGCCTCAATTATATTACAGTTATTGACGGGTGCAGGAATATTAAACATCAACACAGCAACAGTAGAAGGTAAAAAATTCTTCCAAGGTTTACAAAAATTATTGGTTTTCTTTTTCATAGTTTTCGAAGCAATGGTTTATGTTTTCATGAATGGACTTCAAGCATTGCCCGGGTTTACAGGAATTGTGATATTACAATTGATCTTAGGGGGGCTCGCCATATTTTACATGAACGAACTCTGTGAAAAATGGGGATTCGGTTCCGGAGTAAGTTTGTTCATTGCCGCAGGTGTATCCTGGAGAATTTTCTCAAGCGCATTCCAGTTCATCAACCAGCAAGGTAAAAGTTGTTTAGTGGATTTTTCTGGAACAGCTTGTTCTGGTAAAGTCTTAATCTTGATACAATCAATAATTCAAAAATATCCCCTAGAATTCATTTCCGCACTTGGAGCAATTGTTGCAACAATAATAATTTTCTTAGCCGTAGTTTGGGCGCAATCTCTAAAGGTAGAAATTCCATTGTCTTATGGAAAAATTAGGGGATACGGGGTCAAGTGGCCGTTGTCCTTTTTCTATGCTTCAGTTATCCCAGTAATTTTAGCAGCTGCATTAATTGCCAACTTACAATTATTCGGAGGGCTTTTAGAAAATTGGGTGGGTCATGCAACATGGTTAGGACACTTTGTGGATGGTCAAGCAGTATCTGGTTTATCTTTCTGGGTAGGTAGCACAAATTTATTAGAATTAGCAATTAGGGGGGGCCTACTCTGGCAACACGTTTTACAAGGATTAATTCACACTTTGACATTCATAATTCTCTGTACAGTCTTTAGTATTTTCTGGGTAAAGTCTTCAGGAATGGATTCGCAAGCGCAGGCAAAGAAAATTGCTTCATCCGGTTTGCAAGTAGCAGGATTCCGTCAAGACATTAGAATTTTAGAATCAATTTTAGACAGGTACATCATGCCACTAACAGTTATGGGTGGAGCCGCAATTGGTTTCTTGGCTTCAATAACAAATCTTTTGGGCGCCCTTGTTTCAGGAACAGCGATACTGCTAGTAATTATGATCATGTATCAATTCTATCAATCAATTGCTCAACAGCATATGACTGATATGAATCCCGCGATGAAGAAATTCATGGGCGGGCAATAATATTTGTAATTATTAAATAGTAACAATATAGAAACTTTTATAAACTTCAAATCTTTAAAATTCCTATGATAAATCAAAATCCGAGAATAGAACGAGGAATAACAAAATTGATAATTCCTCATGAAAAGGGAGAACTAGTAACAATTTATCCAGCAAAAGGACCAGGTGCATACAGAACTGTTGGAAAAGAAATTCTTGATGCAGGAGAAAAACTTCAAACAGGTTATGAAACAACTTTAATGTTGAATTCAGCTTATAATTCTAAAGAAAAAGAATTTCAAGATGTCAAAGAGATTATGAAAAATAATTATTTTCATATTTTTCAAATTGCCTTTTGGCTTTCTGAACAAGATAAAAATTCAGGAGTTTATTCTGTTTATGATAAAGAAGCACTTGGAAGAGAAATGGAATTTAATCAAGAAGAATTAGAGTCAAAATTAAAAGGGGCAGAAGTTTATCAAGGAGTAAGATTTAATCCAGAAGAAGGAATTGCATTTGCACCTAGAAATACAATTAATTTTGGAAAACAAAATTGGGATACTTTTGGAAGAAATGGTTTACTTATAGCAAATCATTTACCTAAAGGTGCAGAAAATTTAACCAATTTAGGTAAAGAAAATTTTAAATCAGGTTGGGTTTATGGAGTGACTGGAAATAATCAAGTTGAGAAAAGAATGTCTGCTCTGGGCGGGGACTGGGACTACGGCAGGAGGTTGTTTGTCGTTGGCGACTTCGACGGCTTCGGCAGTGGTTTTGCTTTTGGGGTAAGCGTCGCAGACTAAACGTTTTGTTCGCGGGCAGTTGAGTTGAACAAGGTTGACTCGAAAAATTTTTAAAGAGATTTCAATTATTCTAATTTGTCCTGGAGATTTTTGCATTTTCTTGAACAAAAAATGTAAAATAGGACTACACGTCAATTAATGGTGTTCCTAACAAGAGCCATAAAATTCAACTTTGACAATTAGTAGCTGAAATATTGCGAATATTGAAAAAGTGGTGATTTACTTTCAATTAATTGACTACATGATTGGTGTCTGCTCTGAACGACAACTGGAACAACGACAGGAGGTTGAATGTCAATGGCAACAACTTCGACAACTTCGGCAGTGGTCTTGCTTTTGGAATAGCCCTCTCCAGGTTTATTTTTATTAAAATGAAAAGTCACAAAAACATATATAAAAAAGTTTATTCAAAAAAAAATTTGATTCTTGCATGGAGAAAAGCGAGAAAGAATAAAACTAAAAAAGAGTATGTTATAAATTTTGAAGATAATCTCCTTGAAAATATAAATAATTTACATTATGAATTAAAAAATCAAACTTATTTCCCAAGGTATTTAGAAAATTTTATAATCAGGGATCCAAAAACAAGAAAGATTTCCAAATCACATTTTAGAGATAGAGTAATTCATCATGCAATATGCAACATTATAGAACCAATTTTTGATAAAACATTCATTTATGACAATTGTGCAAATAGGAAAGGAAAAGGCAACCTTTTTACAATTAATAGATTTTATTTGTTTCTACAAAAAGTTTCAAGAAATGGAAAAATAAATGGTTGGTTTAACGAAAACCAAGTAAAAGGCTACTGCTTCAAAGCAGACATTAAACACTACTTCCAAAACGTCGACCATGAAATCTTACAAAACATTCTAAACAAAAAAATAAAAGACGCACAAGTGATATGGTTGATAAAGGTTATTCTAGAGAGAGAGAGAGAGAGAGAGAGAATCACAGTCTTCTAATAATTCAAAAGGAATGCCATTAGGAAACTTAACTTCACAATTCTTTGCAAATGTTTATTTAAACGAGCTAGATCAATTAGTAAAACACAAACTAAAAGCAAAATATTATATTCGTTATGTTGATGACTTCGTCATCCTTCATACTTCTAAAGAACAATTAATAAATTGGAAAAAAGAAATTGAAAACTTCCTAAACCAAAAATTAAAACTAGAACTTCATCCAGATAAATCAAAAATAATCAATCTCTCAAAAGGAATCGATTTTGTTGGTTTTAGAAATTTCTATTATTATAAATTACTAAGAAAAAGAAATATAAAAAATATTAAAAGAAAAATAAACCTATTCAAAGAAGGCAAAATAAATGAAGAAAAATTCTCAGAAATTTGGCAAGGCTGGTCTGTTTATGCAAGTTGGAGTGATAGTAATTTATTGAAGAAAAGATTAACAGAATCTTTCAAAAAATCATAAATCATTTATGCTCGCAGTGCGACGTATAACAATTTTATCAATCCACTCTTCGTGCAAATACCACGTTACGTAAGTAAGGTCATCCTCGTGGGACTAACTTGCCAACCCGTCCACATGCCCTGTTCCTCGCCCTCTTCAAAACTTTTATAAACAACTTCTCCGTAAGGAGAATATAAAAAGAGAAGATGACAAAAAAAATTATAAAAAAAGTGGTAGATAAAGAAAAAATAAATTATGAAATTCCTGCATATATTTTAGGAATTGTGAGCATAGTTTTAGCTTTTATTTCTCCATTCGCAGGTCTAGCTCTAAGTATAATTGGTTTAGTTCAATCTGATAAACAAAAAACTTTAATGTCTAAAAAAGCAAAGAGATTGAACATTGTTGGTTTAATTATCTCAGGGATTATGGTCATTGTTTTAATTATTTTTTCAGCGGGAACAATGTCAAACTTTCCAGCATATTAATTCAAAATGAAATCAAAAAAAGGGGCTATGGAGATGAGTGTGGGAACTATTGTTACTATAGTTCTACTTATGAGCGTTTTGGTTTTAGGTTTATTCTTGGTTCAAAAAGTATTTAGTTCTGGAACTGGGGCAGTAGATGCAATTGATGACCAGGTTCAAAATGAGATTACAAAGTTATTTGCAGAGGAAGGTATGAAGCTTGCAATATATCCAAATTCTGCCGAAATAACCTTGAAAAAAGGAGATTCAGCTAAAGGATTCGCTTTCTCAATAAATAATAAGGGAGTTGAATCAGCAACTTTCTCCTACGAAATTTCAGCAGTAACTGTCGGATATGATTATACCAGACAATGTGGCTCTGGAATGACTGCTAGTCGTGCAGACGGATATCTTTTATTGGATGCAGGAACAATTCCGCTGCCCCCAGGTTCAGCAATGGAAAGAGCAGAGTTTGTTAAGTTCAATATTCCAGAATCTGCGCCTCCGTGTACAATCCCTTACCAATTGGTAATTGAAAAAGAGGGGATCACATATGATTCGGCAAAAATTTACGTAACAATAAAATAAGAAAACCTCAATTCTTTTAAATTCTAAATTCTTAAATTTTTTATGAAAGTCTACAACACGTTAACCAAGAGCCTAGAAGAATTCACTCCCATAAAAAAAGGAGAGGTAAAAATGTACGTCTGTGGACCAACAGTAAATGATGTTCCCCATTTGGGCCATGCAAGAGTACAAATAATTTTTGATGCTTTTAGAAAATATTTAAAATTTTTAGAATACAAAGTTAAATTTGTTTCAAACGTCACAGATATAGAAGATAAAATAATAAACAAAGCAGACGAGTTAAAAATTTCTATAAAAGAATTAACAGAGAAAAATTTAAAAGAACATTTAGATGACTATGCCGCATTAGGAGTAGATAGGCCAGACGTCCAACCGAGAGCAACGGAATATGTCAAAGAAATGATAGAATTAGTTCAAGCACTAATTGACAAAGGCTACACCTATTCTGTCGAAGGAGACGGGATTTATTATGACGTTTCAAAATTCAAAGATTATGGAAAGCTTTCCGGAATAAATTTATGTGAACTAAGGAGCTCAAGAGAATTAAAAGATGCAACGAAGGGACAGGGAAAAAAAGATTCAAAAGATTTTGTTTTATGGAAATTCTCGAAAGTTGGTGAACCTTCTTGGAAAGCAAAATTTGGAGACGGAAGGCCAGGGTGGCATATTGAATGTTCCGCAATGACACATACAATTTTAGGAAACCCTTTCGATATTCATGCAGGGGGACAAGATTTAATTTTCCCCCACCACGAAGACGAAATTGCACAGTCAGAAGCCGGCTATGGAAAAAAGATGTGTAATTATTGGATGCATAATGGAATGGTTAATGTGGACAAAGTAAAAATGTCAAAATCTCTTGGAAATTTCAAAACAATAAAAGATATTTTGAAAAAATATTCTGGAGAAACAATAAGATATTTTATTTTGAATAATCATTATAGAAAACCAATGGAC
>CAZFLO010000001.1:25520-47547 GCA_964519005.1 Candidatus Woesearchaeota archaeon | reverse complement strand
ACATTGTAATAATAAACATTTTTCAAAAGAGAGAGACATATTATTCTTTTTAGCTCTAGAAAAATTTAAACCAGCAATTTTGCATTCTTTGAATTGAATTTTTTCAAAATCAGTTTCATTGATCTTGGACATTGTTAAATCACATTTTTCAAATAAACAATTCTTGAATTGAGTTTTTTTAAGATCGCTCCCTACAAAATTACATTCAATAAAAACACAATCTTCGAATTTCCTTTTTTTCAAATCATTTTCTTTCAAATCTTTAAAAGTTTTATTTGTATTTTCTAATTCCATATAAAAAAGAAGATTTTTTATTTTATAAGATTTCGCCAAAAAATTATTCTTCAATAATTTTATATTTCCAATATCTATATTCGTTTTTCCCCTTAGAAATATCTCTAAAATGGAAAATTTCCGTTTCCTCAGAGAAAACATATTTTCTCATATCAATTATTTTTTCTTCACCAAAAGAATTTTCAAAATAGAATCTCACAGTATAATATTTTCCTTCACCCTTATTCTTCAAATAAACTTTAAAATCGTTAGCGTAAGTGTCAAAAAATTCTTCCTTTTCTTTTTTTCCATAAGAATGATATTTTGAATTTATTTTATGACTCTTCTTTTTAAATTTAGAATTATCTTTATAATAATTATTTTCTTGAAAATTATAATTTATCTGATTATTATTTATTACTTTTTTTTGAACATGAACAATTTTCTTCGGTTCATTCATCCCATTAAGGCATAAAACAAACAAAATCATCATGAAAACAAATATGAGAAAGATCATTCCCAAAAAAATTTCAATCTTTTTATCACCCTCCATACCCAAAATAAAAATTCAAACATTTTAAGCATTTAGATACAAAAATATAAAAACAAAAAATAATATTTAATATTATGAAAATGAATCCTAAAGTGATCGCCTTTTCCATATTTGCCTTAGGTTTCTTAATTTTAACCTATTTGGTAGATTGGTTATTTATTATTGGGGCCGTAGCATTAGTCTATTTCAATCAACGAGAATTATTGAAGAAGAAATGAATAAGTGTTTACAAAATTATTTAAGCAAAGTTCGCATAATCTTTTAATGAGGGAAGAGGCAAATACAATTATTTTTGATATTGGGGGGGTTTTGCAAGTTGGACCAAAGACAAGATTTACAAGAAAAGATTTACATGTTTCAGGAGTTCATGAATTAGTTGCAAAAAAATTAAAGATTTCAATAGATCAATATTTTGATGCAATTGATTCGCATTACACCAAATCAATTGAAGGAAAAATATCTAAAAAAAAACTTCTTTCAATACTTTCTTTTAATCTAAAATATCCTGCAAATAAACTAGAAAAACTTTATTTAAATTTATACAAAAAAAAGTATCATAAAAATAAGGGATTATTTAAAATTGCAAGACAATTAAAAAAAGAAGGATATAGATTAGCAATTTTATCTGATCAATGGCATTTATCAAAAGATGCATTAATTCCAAAAAAGGATAAGAAAATTTTTGAAAAAGTAATTTTGAGTTGTGATGTGGGTTTAAGAAAACCCAATAAAGAAATTTATGAATTAATAATTAAAAAATTAAAAATAAAACCAGAACAATCAATTTTCATAGATAATCAGCCTTGGAATATTCTTCCCGCAAATAAATTAGGTTTCAATACAATTTTATTTTCAGACAATAAAAAAACAAAAAAACAACTATCTGAGTTTGGAATAAAATTATGAATAAAATCGAATTTTTAAAAAAATTAGAAATTGAATTAAAAATTGCAAAAAATTCAGTTTATACTCTAAAAAATTATTTGAAATTAAATGATCTTTTTTTAGAATATATTCAAAAAGATCCGGAAAAAATAACCGAAGATGATGTAAAGGAATATATTGCTGAAAATTTAAGTGAACGTTCAGCAATTTCGACAATTATGTTCCTCGCAGCATTAAAATATTCTTATTCTGGAATTTTGAAATGGGATCCCACGGCAAACATTAAAAGACCAAAAAGAGAAAAAAAACTTCCGACTGTTTTAACAAAAAAAGAGGTACTAGCTTTATTTGAGGCAGTCAATACAAAAAAATCAAGATTGATGATTTCATTAATGTATTCTATTGGAATAAGGGTATCCGAGTTAACTTTTCTAAAAATTGAAGATCTAGAATTTGAAAATAAAATTGGACACATAAGACAAGGGAAAGGTAAAAAAGATAGAATTTTTAATATTCCAGAATTTCTCGCTTCCAGAATAAAAAAACATTCTGAAAAACAGAAATTTTTGAAACAAATTTATCTTTTTCCTGGAAGAAACGGAAAGAAAATGTCCTCGAGAAACATACAAAAAATTGTGAAAAAAGCGGGGGAAAAAGCCCAAATAAATAAAGAGGTTCACTGCCACACTTTGAGGCATTCTTTTGCAACACATCTTTTAGAAAATGATATTGACATTAGAAAAATTCAGGAATTATTAGGTCATGCCGATCTTTCAACAACACAAATATACACACACCTCTCAACTAAAGAATTAAAAAAAATAAAATCTCCTCTAGATGAGTTGATGGATAAATAATATAGAAGATGGAAAAAGAATGTGCAAAATGCGGTTATAATTTAGAACAAATGAAATCAAAATTTGGAAAACCTCTCTGTAATTTTTGTTTTTATTTTTCTCCAGATAAAAAAGAAGGAATGCAACAATATCTCTTAGAAAAAGTAAATTATAAATTAATTGAAACTTATAGGAAACAAAACAAATTGGCAGGAGTCAGACAAAAAAAAGGAATGATAAAAAAGGCCCAAGAGGGAAAAATAATGAATCGAGCACCATTCGGATACGTGATTAGAAAAGGAAATTTATTTCCAGCAGAAAATTTTAAAAAAGTAGAAGAGATTTTTTTAGAATTTAATAAAACAGAATTAAGTTTGAATAGGTTTGCAAAAAAATGGGGATTTTCAATTAATGGGATAAAAAAAATTCTAACAAATTTTACTTATGTTGGCAAAATAAAATTTAACAAAGAAATTCACGTCGGAAATCATTCACCATTAATTAGCTCAACTTTATTCAATCACGTTCAAGATAAGTTTGAGAGATTGAAATTAAAAAAACCTTAATTTTATAAGAAATTATTTTTAACGGAAAGAAGTTTGTCTTTTTGATCTCGCTTTAGAATCACCAGGTTTACAAGCTTCTTTACGTCTCGCGTCAGCAATAAGTAAACTTCTATCGTATTCCAAATAAGCTTGTTTCAATTCTTCTGATTTTGTGTATTCAACAATAGATTTTGCCATAGCCAATCTAGCAGCATCAATTTGACCTTTTTCACCGCCACCTTTTACTGTCAATTCCAAATCAAAATCAATTTTCTTTAAGACATGTTCAGCAATTTTCAAAGGTTCAGCTAATTTGAATCTATCAAACATTTGAAGTGTCTCATAATTTCTACCATTAAATAAAATTTTCCCCGTACCAGTTTTAATTTTTGCTCTAGCTACAGCAGTTTTCCTCTTACCTGAAGAATGTATCTTTTTATATTTAGTTTCTATTCCTACCATTTTATTTACGTTTTGTGAATTCTTTTATTTCCGAAAATTTCATTTTTCTTTCTTTGTTCAAAGTAATTAATTTTTCTTCTGAAAATTGTTTAGGTATTCCCACATAACATCTAACTCTCTTAAATGCTTCTTTTCCTCTTCCTTCTCGGTGATTTGGCAACATACCTCGAATAGCTCTTTTCACTATTTTTTCGCTCGTTGCAGGATGTTTAGGTCCTTTTTGCGAATGCCCGAATCTCGATCTTTTTTCAGTAAATTCTCTTTCTATTGTTTTTCTATTTCCAGTGATAATAACTAAATCAGAATTCAATAAAGAAACTTCTACACCTTTCAAAATTTCTTTAGCTACAAAGCTTGCTAATCTTCCCAAAGTTACGCCTTTTCCATCAATAAATTTCATTTTAATATCACAACCTCTTTAGCTTCTTTATTCTTTTGAATTTCTTCTTCAATAGTCACAGTTTCACAACCAATTTTATTCAATTTTTCTTTTGCTTTTTCAGAGAACCCTAAAGCAACAATTCTAGATTTTTTATTAAATTCTCCTTGAGAAAGAACCTTCCCACAAACTACCAAAATTTTTCCTTCGGTTTTGTCAAGTTCAGTCAAATTAACATCCTTTCTTTTTCTTCGGGGAATAGTCAATAATCCCGCAACTTCTATCCAGGCAGGATTTTTCTTAGCCAAAATAATTGTATTCACAAGTGCTTTGTTAGTCTTTCCAATCATTTGGTTTTCTATTTTAGTTTTCGATTTTATTGTCATTTTATTTTTTTGAGAACAAGTAAATGTTCCCGCTAACGCGATTAAACTCGCAGGTTGTAAACTTTCAAGAGATGTTTGTTTTATAAAACTTTCGTCAGGATAAATTTTTTCTCCCAACACAATTCTTAAAAACAAAGACTTGATAGAATTAATATATGCAGGTGTGCCGGAGTGGTCAAACGGGACAGACTCAAGATCTGTTGGCTTATGCCTACGCAGGTTCGAACCCTGTCACCTGCATTTTTTCCTAACTCAAATCTAATCAAAGAATTAATTATATTCCAAAAATTATTAATTATTTGTTCTTGGTTAGTGACAACACAAGGGAAAGGTTTATAAATAACTCCAAAGTAGTAAACACATGGAAACAAAAGAATTACCAAAACTAAATTTAGGTTTTTCCCCTGAGAAAAAACCTGAAATAAGTGAAAATCCCTCTGAAGATTTGTCTTCTGGAATAGGGAAAGAGAAAGTCGAAGCTCTAAAAAAATCCATCTTTGAAATCAAAGAAATGGTTTCCGGAAGGAATAAATTGAGCAGACAAATTTTCCAAGAAGGGGAAAAAATCAAAACAGAAATTAATAATTACTTAATTGAAAATGAAGGAGTAGGAGTGGGAACCGATAGCAATGATTTGATTAGGGAAAAAAATGATTTAAGATCAAAAAAGGTAGGAATTTCTGAATTACAACTTAATGAAAAAATTGGGGCCTGGAAAGACATTGCCCTTTTAAAAAAAGAATTAAGAGAATATGAAAGAGAATTAATCGAGAGAGAAGAGAGATTGAACATGATCACAAAGATTTTAGGGGATGAAGAAAAATGATGCAACGAGCACTAACAATGGAAGAAATTTGTAGAAAGTTAAAACCTATATTTGGAAAAAAAATAGACGAATTATATTTTAGATATTCGGTTGCAAATTCTTTCGAAGAGAAAAACGAACTAATGCAATTATTGAATGGATTATATCAAAAACACCTAAGTCAACTTTTAGACAACGGAGTTTTACTTGAACCCCCAAAAGAAGAAAATGTTTTAGGAGAATATCCTTTAGCGAATGTAAATTATGCAGAAAAAGATTTGTTTCCTTTTGCATTAAGAGAAAAAGATTGGCCAAGACATGTTTGTGTAACAGGGATGAGTGGAAGCGGTAAAACAACATTTGCATTTAACATTCTAAATAATTTCATTAAGAAAGACAAACCATTTTTAGTTTTTGACTGGAAAAAAAGTTTTAGACCTTTAATGGCCAATGATCCTTCTTTAATGGTTTTTACAATTGGAAATGACGCAGTAAGCAATTCTTTCAAAATGAATATTAATAGGCCCCCTAAAGGAGTTAATCCAAAAGAATGGGTTAATACATTATGCGATTTATTGACAGAATCATTCTCAGTTTCATTCGGTGTGCACAAGGTTTTACTTGAAACGATTGACGAAGCTTTCGAAGGATGGGGAGTTTACGAAGGAGGTAAACATTACCCGAACTGGCAACATATAAAGAAATTACTAGAACAAAAAATGAAAGAATCAAAGGGAAGAGAAACTGGTTGGTATGAATCAGCAATGAGAGTAGCTACAGTTTTAACCTTCGGTGCTTTTGGAAAAGTAGTAAATTACGACGGAAAGAAAGGAATTTCAATGGAAGATTTATTTAATAAAAGAGCAATTTTTGAATTAAACTCGTTATCAAATATAGAAAAGAAATTCTTTTGTGAATATATTTTAACACATATTTACAAACAAAAGAAAGCTTCGCAAAATAAAATTGATGAGAAATTCAATTATGCAATTTTAGTAGACGAGGCCCACAATGTGTTCTTGAAAAAACAAACGAATTTTATGTCAGAATCAGTAACAGATATGATCTATAGGGAAATGAGAGAGTATGGAACTTCTTTGGTTTGTTTAGATCAACATATATCAAAATTATCAGATACAGTGACAGGAAACTCAGCATGCCACATAGCATTTCAACAGCAATTGCCCCAAGATATAAATGACATTAATTCATTAGTACAAACAGACAATAAAGAATTATTTTCAAAACTACAAGTTGGAACAGCAATAGTAAAACTTTCAGAAAGACACACTTCTCCTTTCTTAGTAAAAGTTCCTTTTCAAGACATAAGAGAAAATTTAATTAGTGACGAAAAGATTCAAGCAAGAATGAGTTGTTTAATTGAAGGAGCAAATATTGAAAAGTATGATCAAGAATTTAAAGAAGATTTAGAAAATCCCTTAGTTAAAAAACCAAAAGAAGAAACGCCCGCAAAAGAAATTTCTCGAATAGAAGAAGTAAAAATTCTGGAAAATCCTTTACCAAAACCTTACAAATCAAACTACAATAAACCCGAAATAAGTTATATTAAGGCTGAAAAACCTAAAGAACAAATTAAAGAAATTAACTTAACCGAAACACAAAAAATCCTTTTTGATTATTCAAAAGATAAAATTGAAAATGGAATGAAATTAAATGAACTCGAAAGTTTGCTTGAAAAAGGTCTTTGCGAAAAATGCTACACAAGTAATGATATAATTACAATTGTAAATGAGTTATTAAAAATTAAATTAGGAAACAAAAATCCAAAGGTTGAAGCAAAACAAGAAGTAGTAATTGTGGAAAAACCTCAAGAAAAAATAGAAACAAAATCAATAATTCCAGAACAAAAAATTATTTACATCCAAGAAAAAGAAAAGGAAGAAAACTTTGCAATAGATGCTTTGTCTAAAGAGGAAACTTCTTTTATGTCTTATTTAGTTAACAACCCCGCACATGAAAATTCAACAGTACAATTATACAAAGAAGTTGGTTTATCTTCAAGAAAAGGGAATGTAATTAAGAATCAACTTTTGCAAAAAGGATTAATAAAAGTCGAAGAAATAAAATACGCAAAAGGATGGAAGAAGTTTATCCGAGTGAATGGTAGTCATTAAGAAGTTACAACAATAGTAAAGTTTAAAAACATCAAAACACAACAATCAATATCACAATTTCCCAATCACAAATCACAATTATCAATTCAACATTTCAAACAAAACTTTCGTAAGAATCAACATGAACCTCCAAAGGATCACAGATTTTTACCCCAAAGTAAACCGAAATACCTCACGAGATCGTTAAGATTTAATGAGTTTCAAAGCGAAATACCCTCGAAACAAGGTATTTACATGACATTAAAAACTAGCTTTAGCTATATCCCTTCTTGAAATACGTTGAATTAAGTTGAAATAAGTATAATTAACATATTAATAATAAATAAATAAAAAGAGTTATGGCAAATTCTAATTCAAGTCAAACTTCAACTGAAGTGACTCAAAATGTTTCCCTAATCGAAAAAATCAAAAATTTTTGTGAGGATTATCCAATTTTATCCACTCCGGTAAAACTGGGAGTCATATCTGTCAAAATGAAAAACAGATTAAACACAATAATAACAAATGAATGTGAAGTGGAAGAAAACTTCTTTGAGATAATTGAGCTGATAAAAGAACCCGGAAGCTATTCTTTGGTTGTGAAATATATTTGTGATAAATTCCCACAACCCGTTCTATTGTATTTGGAAGATTTAATCCTTTTAGCAAACACGATGCATGTTTCTTTCCCGGAAACAATTCATTCTATCCTGGAGGAAGCTGCGCCCCACTTTCAAGAGTCCTCTTTAAAAATTTTGAGAAAATATTCTCAGGATGATAACTCAAATATTAATCACAGATATCTTACAACGAAACTTCATTTAACATACATTCGGAGAATGGTACTTAATGGAGATGAGATTGAATCTTTTGAAGGAGATTTGAAGGCTTATCGTGTTCTATTAAAGAATCAAGCAAGTCCAACTATCAAGAGATTATTTGAGATGGTTAACACAATCGAGAATAACTACGGGGAAAATTTTGCGGATAATCAAGGTCCTTCCCAATCGGTCTTTGATTAATAGGGCATTACTGATTCTTGTGAAGTTGGCAAGAACCTGGCTGAGAGCGCAGGAGATTTTTACAAATAAAACAATTTACTTTTTATTCACTAAAATAAATTCAAAATGAAAAATTCAATTTTAATTTTAATGGTTTTAATGATAACAAGTTCAATTTCTTTGTTTTCACAGGAAGAAGCAAACAAGGAAGGGTTTGAATTCTTGGAAGAAATAAAACTCAAGCTGAATGAATCAAAAGAAATTCGTGCATGTTATCACGAATTTTTAATTTATTCTGGAATGGATGCGCAGGGAGATATTTTTGTGGTTTTAAGAACACATTTCCTTGGAGTGCCCGGAGCATATTCAATTATCTGCCCCTTAAATGAATTAATCCTTTGGTATAATTGGAGAAATGAAAAAGTCTATTTTGAGATTGTCAAAGCATCAAAAACAGAAGTGACAATAAAGTTATTTCAAAAAGAGATTGATGATTGATCTTTCTGTGAAGTTGGCAAGAACCTGGCTGAGAGCGCAGGAGATTTTCTTTTGGAAGTTTTTAGATTCAGCAATGTACGCAAATTTCCTTATTTTATTGGGAGTTATAATCGCATTTTATCCAACATATAGAAATGTGTTAAAGAATCCCAAAAGTGAACCTGCACTTCCTTGGTTTCTCTGGACATTTGCATTTATGTTTGGAGGAATAGTTGTTCTCCTTGAATGGGATGGAAAATATGAAAATTTAGCATATCCTATTTCAATGTTGCTCATGCATTTGGGAGTAGGTGTAATTTCTAAAATAAAAAACAAAGTATTAACAAATAAAGGAGGCAAATAAAAAAGCAAAAAGATATTTTAAAAATTTAATAAGAATATAAAAATTTAAATCTTATGAAAAAGTTTTCTTATAAAAAATTAAAAATTTACAAGAGATATAAAAATATGCATTATAATAGTCGAGCCTTGTTGATGGCAATTATTATTTCAATTATTATATCTTTATTAATTATTGGAGTCCCCCTATTACTAACTCACATTACGAATTAAGTAAAAAAATATCTTAAAAATTTAAATCTTATGAAAAAAAAAAATTAATAAAAAACAGAGTATCATGAAAATGAAAGAAGTAATAAAATTAATCAAAAAAGAAAAAACAACAATTGACCACATAATAAAATCGTTGTTTTTCAAAAAATCTCTCCTGGTTCTTTGGTGGAGTATCTTCAACAAAAAAAGACTCTTGGGGTTAATAATCAAAATAAATCAAGGAATGTCTTCAAACTCAGCATATGGGGGATGTATTAAATATGAGCAAAAAGGAAATTGAAATCTTCTTACAAGATATTAATAATAAATAAATTCAAAATGAAAATTATTATGAAATTCATTAAACTGTTTTATTTTTTTTGTTTACTTTTTGGAAGCGTCGGCCTGATTTTTCAAGCCATCGAAGGTATTCAAGAAAAAGGGATTTCTCTGAGTATTAGTGCAGAATACAATTTACTTCTGGCAGCATTATTCTTTTTGGTTGCTTATTCTTCAGAAAAGATTTTTATTAAAAAGAATTAGTTTAATCAATAAAAACCATTTCCCTTGATAGCTTAAAGGATAAAGCATTGTACAATCCAGTGCAAGGATTACTAAGTTCGAATCTTAGTTAGGGAACAATTAATTAATTAGTTACAAATAAATAAACAATTTATTATGGAAATATTATTTTCATTAATAACTGCATTTTGTTTAGGACTACACAATGCAATTGCAAAAAAACCTTTACAAACTATGAGTCCTAGTTCTCTTTTTTTCTGGAGAGAATTTTTAGTCGTTTTACTTATGCTCCCAATAGTAATATTCTTTAAACCATACATAGATTTTCAAGATATAATTATTCAGAAAAATTTTGCGATTTCTCTTCTTGCAGGATTTATTGGATATTTTGTCGTGGTTTTCTTGTACAAAGGAATTCAAGTGGGTAACCCTGGTTTAATTGGGGCAATATCCAATTCTTATCTTCCAGGAGTCATGCTCCTTTCATTTATTTTCTTAGGAGAAGCATTGGAATTATCCTTCCTCCCGAAAGCAGCATTAATTTTTGTCGGAATTTTATTAATCTCTTTGCCTAAGGGGTTAAAGGAAAAGAAAAACACGAAGGGAATACAATATGGTATTTTTGCAATGCTGATTTATTCAGTAATGTTCATTCTCTATAAACCAGCAACAATGGTTTTAGGAGCAATAATTGCAACTTTTGTAATGAGGTTTGCAGGGTTTCTTACAGTAGGAGCTGCATTAAAAATAAAAGGAAAAAAATTCACCTTTCCAAAAAAAGAATTCAAGGTGGTTTTTATTTTAGGTTTTCTCATGACAATAACAGTTTTCTCTTTAGGTTTTGCTCTAGAAAATAGTGGTAATAATCTTAGTTTAGTGGTAGCAATTATTGGATCAAATCCTTTAATTACCCTTATCTATTCACATTTTATTTACAAAATGAGTATAACTCCCAAACAATTGGTGGGGTCTTTGCAACGATAATGGGGATAATTTTACTTTCAATCTAGAAATTAATTCAATTAGTTATTAATTAAATATTTTAAAGTTATGAAAAATTCAAATCAAGTTTCTCTAAACGGACCAAAAGTAATTGGCCAAATTGAAATTCCCGAAGAACCAAAGAGAAAAAGAGTATCATTTAATCCAGGTTGGGATACATTCACCCCCGAAGACCATAATTTCTTTCAAGAAATGGACCAAGAAGAACTCGCGATATATTATTTTGGATATGTTCCGGATAAAGACAAGATGTTTTCACAATCAAATAATCAATAAACAAATAAATTTTAATTCTTATGAAAAAAGTAAAAGCTTTTGCAGCAATCACCCTTTTCTTTTTTGTTCTCAGTGCATCAAGTTTAATTTTGAATTATTTTAATGTAATTGAATTGGAGCAAGATTCATATTTCACAGCAATTATTCTTTTGATTGTGAGTGCAATCGGAGAAGCAGTTCTTCTTATTAACTGGTGCATTGAAAAGTTCAAATCAGAGATTATAAATTAATAAATAAAAAAAACAATGAAAATAAACAGAATTTTCAAATCAAAGAAGATTTATTCTGATCTTCCAATTTTAGATTTGGACATTTCAATCAGGTTGATAAATAGTCTGAAAAGACAAAATATTTTCAAGCTGAGACAGCTTAACGGAAAATCAGAAGAAGAATTATTCGAAATGTTTCTTAGGAATAGAGCCTCAGTTAAAGAGATCTTCTCTTTTTCCGATGAAGTCTTGACAGAAATAACTGCCGAAGGGGAATCAATTCCGGTAAAGTTTGATTCATCTTTCGAAGGAATAGACATCTACTTTGGTGAAGATGGAAATCCATATATCATAAATGGAAAGAATTTAACTATTTCTCCCACTATTGAAGAGCTATATTTTATTTTTATCTGATAAACTTCCACAGCTTTTTTCCTTTGAGCTGACTAATCAAAGGTCGAATAGAAATTAACAAATAATCAAATAAATTTCCAAATTTTAAAAATTTCAAATTATGAAAGTAATAGAAAAAATCGACTTAGAAAAAATCAACGTAGCAAAACCTTCTCCTCAATTCAAAGAAACAATGAATCGTTTCAGTGTTATAATTTTCCTCTTGAAGGTATTGGTAAAGGGATTCAAAGCTAATATGGAATATTGGGCAGAAAAGAATGAAACTGCGAGGAAAAGTTATTCAGAAAAATTTTCAATGTATAAACTTTTTCTCTCTGAAGCATACGAATCCAAAACCCAGATAACGAGCAAAACAGAGAAATCTGTTAAGAAAATAGAAGGCCACATTTCCAATTTAGAGGAAAAAATAATCGGTGCAGCATTTTGGTTAATGAATAAGATGTTGGAATTTGGAGATATTGGATCAAAACAAATTATGTCGAACCTCCAAAATTGTTTTGAGGAGAATAAAGCAGCCACAAAAAATCTCCATTTTCTTTGCGATATTTTCTTAGAGGCAAAAGAAGGAATGTTGGAAAGAAAAGAATTAAACAGGACTCTTTTTGCTTTAAAATCAATCAAAAAACAATTCAGTTTCTCAAAGAGTTTCTGGGAACGGAAGAATGGACATAAAGCTCTTCTTTGCGAGAAGTATATGCAAGAAATAACGAATATTCAAATACAATGTCAAGAAGGGCTTTCTTTCAAATCAGAGGATTGGGAGAACATTGGTGAGAAAGTAATAGACATAAGATATGCAAATGAAAATGTTCGTGAAAAATGTTTGGATATTTTGGATCGGTTGACTGAATCAGTCGTGGATGGAGAGGGCACTTTTTTGGTAACAGCAAAAAGAATATATGGTTCTGGCGATGCCAAAGGTTTCTGCCCAGCTTTCGACAAAACAATGGAATACTACGTTTCTTCTTGATTTTGTCTTAGAAATAATCACAAATAATAAATAAAAATAAATAAAAACGCTTTATGAAAAAGAATAAAATTGATTGGCAAGAAAATGCCAACAAAATCAATGACGGATTGATGGTTGCGATGTTGATTGAAAAAGCTGAAACTGCATCAGAAGCAATCAAAATTGCTTGGAGATTTGCAAAAAAACATCCCTGGATCTGGAGCAAAGTGCTCAACACTTTCCAGGTAGAAGAATATGATCTTCTTCAGGAAGAACCAAGAGCAGATTTTGAAATTCCTCAAGAAGGAGGCAAAGAATTGGCTTTTGTTTATGGCCCTTCAATTGAAGGACCTGTCTTCTCGAATAGAGTAGTTAAGTACCACAAAAGAAAAGGTTCCTCGAAAAAAAGAAGGACTTGTTGGAATCACCAAAGGAAAGAAAGAAGAGGTACTTTAGGAACATCTTGGGAGACAGATATGAGCAATGAAGAGTATGATTTAAGGGAAAAATTATGGGAAAAAATTTCAGAGGTAAGGAATAAAATATGGGGTTTGGAAATAGAGTTAGTATCAATTCCGGGAGCAATTATTAATTTCCATGAATATTGGGGAATTAAGAATGCTAGGAGTACCACTTTAAACAACGGAAAATTCATAACTTTTATTGACTTTTCTCAATATCTTCCTTATTTTCCTTGTGCAGATGCAATGAAAAGAGTAGGTGAAATTTATGCAGAATTAAAGAAACTCCAGATACAGCTTCCAAGGTTAGAAAAAAGAGAAGCTACAGCATGGCCCGTAATCAAAAAACGCAAAGTGAAAAAGTTCTTTTTTGAGTATACTGAATCTTGGTGGGAGCAGGGTACAAAGTTTGAACCAACAGTAGAATTAGAATTGGAAAACGGTTTTTCAAAAGAATCAGAAAGTTTTGAAAGTCCAAATTCAAATTTCCAGAACTCAAAAGAATCAGAAATAGTGTATTCAACTGCAAAAACAAAAACCAATGTTTTTGAAGAAGTAATCCTAGAGGGATCTTATTTTGATGAAGGAGATGTTTTGAGTGAATTCGATCAAGGGCTCCAAGAAGAATACTTGGAAGAATGTGGAATAGGCGGAGCTGGTTCAACAAGATTTCCCAATTTAGATGAATATGATATGCTGGACAGCGGACATCATCCAAACAGATTTGGAGGTTACGGAGATTTCACTGAATTAGAATTGGAAACTTTTCTTGGAGCAGAAGATTCGGTAGTTGTAGAAACTCGTTTTCCAGATTCTTTTTCTATCGGCGTTCAGGATAAGTTTCAAAAAATGATAGAAAAATCATAATCCGTTTTGAATAAACAAATTCTAATCAATATTTATTATCCTAGAAGAAAAAGAACATGGCTGAGAGCGCATGTTTTCAAAACAAACAAATTTCCAAACAAAATAAAATTTTAAAAGTATGAAAAATTTCAAATTATCAAACAATGTATTGGGAGCCATAATAATTTTTGTAGTTTCAGCAGTGGTTACCTTCATTGTATTTATTGCAGCAGGCTGCTAAACATTTTATTTCCCAGTTTCCCCATCATGAGGTTAATGAAAACATCGCAAACTCCACTGCGAAGATTTCCAAGTTCGATTCTTGGTTGGGGAACTTTTATTAGAATTCATTAATTATAAACTAAATAAAAAATAAACGCTTTATGGAAGAAATAAAATTCAGTTACAAATTTAATTTCGATTCAAGGATAATTTCTGCAGCACTCTGGATCTTTTTTGCATTGGAAGTAATAATTATTTATCAGAGAGTATGTTAACATGAAAAAAACAACAATCTTTTTCTGCCTGGTTTGGACAATTGTTGCAATCTTTGCAATCTATCTCGGAATAAATTTTATTTATGCTGATTGCCCAGAACTTCAAACGATTCCCTCAGAAAAATTATTCTCGCTGTATGCTTCTGCTTCAGTTTTAACAGCCGGCTCTTTTGTCGGATTAAAAAAATTAACAGATTAACAAAACTAAATATTTTATAAAAATGATCCTTCATTTAATTTTAATATTCCTTGGTTACGAAATTTACTTGTTAGGAATTTCAGGTTTTTTTGCAGGAATAGTATATTTTTTTAAAGAAAAGGAAATAGCTTTAGGGATAATTCTTCTCTTGATCAGTTTGGTAATTGTTTTGGGAGGCTTCTTTTTCTGGACAAAGGTAATATTTTCCAATTAGAATTTATCCTTTTTATTCAAAATCACAAATAAATTATTCATTAAATAAAAACTAGTATCGCATGAAAAAAGCAATGTTAATTATCATCGTATTTTATTCCTTTGCATTAAACACAAATGCACAAGAGAAAAGTGAAACAAACACAATTCCAAATCCCGTTGCATATTACCTGGATGGACAAAACTTCGCAGTCTTTGCAGTTGGAAATTTCGAGAAATGTTCAATTGCAATAGTTGTATATCCTTGGGAAGTAATTTTTTCTAAAGAATACTACAACTCACAATTGGAGGAAAAGTTTACCCTTCCTCCTGGGAAATATTCTCTTTGTGTCTACACAAATAAAAATGGGAGATTTTATCCATTCAAGGATTCCTTCATAGTAAAAGAATAAACTTTCTTTAGAAACAATTTAATTCCAAATAATTAATAAATAAAATTTAAAAAGTATGAAAAATTTCATTTTTATCATCTTAGCATTAACAGTGGCAGTTTTAATTAGCTCCTGTAATCAAAAATCAGAAAAAAATCCTGTTCCCGCCAAAATCACGAAAGAAGTTCAAACTAAGCAAGAGTCTATTTTTAATAGACCTGATCTTTACTATTGGGCCAAAGTGTTGAACGCTGGGGGAAGGAAAAAAGTTGCAGAAAGATTGGAGTCAATAATTTTTCAAGAGGAAGAAAATTGGACAAAGCATGAGTATACATTGCAAACAAGCAAGTATGATTCAATTTATTTGGAGATCATCAAATTTGCTAAACCAATACTTGATTCAATCATCGCTTCTAAAGATACCCTTAATCTTTCATGGCTTAGAATCCAGATGGGGATTAGATGGCAAGAAGACATGAGGAGTCAGGCAATTGTGGTTTGGGAAGAATTCAAAAAAGGAGATAAGATCACTATCGAAACTGAGGAAGAGGTATTCAAATTTGAATTGAAGAAACCTCGGTGGTTACCTATTTTTTCCGTGTCCAGAAAAGTCTCTCAAATGGGGGCAGATTTCTATTTGGAAAGAGACGGAAAAGTTTATGTCTCAAAAAATTTCCGCTAGGGAATTTTTCGAATTCAGGAAGTAGGTAAGGGGTTTGACTTGATGTGCAATCCCGCCCTTTTTTAGAAAACAAATTTTCAAATAAACAAATAAAAAAGGAGAGATAATTATGGTAATCGTAATCGTAATTATTATCGGAATTGCAATAAATTTTATTGGATTATTGATGGTAATTGGAGGGATTGTATTCTTTCTCAAAGAAAATATTTTTGCAGGTATAATCATCTTTCTTATTGGTTGCGGGGTTTTTATAGGGGGAGCTGACCTACTTGTTCCAGAACTACGAATGGAATCGCCCGATCCATTTGGCCGGATTCACCAAGAAAGTCAAGCTTAACGAACAGTTTTCCTGTTCCGCCAGCGTTTCATATATTTATCCTTCCGAAGACATTCTTTGGAGTCTGGGGAATAAAATTCAAAGTAATAAAATCAAAAAAATAAAAAAATAAATCACTAAAATTCAAGTTATGAACAAATCAAATAAGTTTCTTAAAAAAGAAGTAGTCCTCATGTGGTTCTTGACGATCATTGGTTATTTCATCATAACAATTATTTCAAATAAATTTTTCATTCATTTGGGAGAAAATACATTTAACAGAGAGGACTTTTTCACGATCTTTTCCATTATTTTATTTATTGTTGTAATTCTTTTTGCGCGTGTAGAGGCAGCAGGTAAAAGAGTAACTTTTTATCATGTTTTTGTCCTGGTTGCCATTTTATTTTTTGGAATTAATTTTCGTAATTTAGGCTTTTATGATTTTTTCTCAAGAATAATCTTAATTATAATAGGATTTCTTCTTTTTCTAATTTATTTTACAGAAGTTTATATTTATAGGAAAGAAATAACTTGGAAGGTTTTCCTTTTCCAGCTCCTCTACTTGGGAAGTCTTATTGGCCTACCCATATTATTTGTAAGATTTTTAATTTAAAATTTAATTTTATGAAAAAACTTTCGATTTTAATAAAAATCGCCTGGGCAATGTTCTTTGTATGGGCAATAATGGTTTTTGCAAAAATAGCAAATCTTTTTTATGATTTATTTTCAATGATCAAATTAGAAAATTTTTCTTCTGATTCTTCAAAGATTTTCTTAATGGTTTTCGGAATTCTCTCTATTGGAATCTTTCTTTCCTGGTTTATTTATTATATAATTTCTCACATCAAAAAGAGAAAAAATTCGGGAACTAAAATTTCCAAAATGATTCTTGGAGAACCTTTTTATCTGTCTTTGAAATATCACTCAGAGCAATTGTTTCAAATTTCGGGAGAGATGTATCAGGTATTAAAAATCCCTGGAGGAACTACAATTTTTTTAAAACAATAACAAAATAAATTCATTAATCACTAAATCTAAATCACAATGAAAACTTCAGAATTAGTAATAATCATTTTTGCAAAAGTTTCATCTTTGAAAACTTTTTGCGCAGAAGAGTTCAGAGAATTCATAAATTCTTTTCGGTTTCTTAAAGATCTCAACATAAATACAATCATTTCGGGAGCAGTAAAAATATTTTTCCAACAAAATTCAGTGGATGAAATGATTGAAATGATTTCCTCTTTGCCATCTGAAGAAAAAGAGCACGCATTTGAAGAGTTACTCCAAATTTGTGTTGGTTTTGGTTGGGCAGGGGCTTCTTTGAAAGTGGCTACCATTTTATGCCGGAACTTGAACCCAGTTGAAATAATAAAAATAATCGAAGAACAAATGAAGGTTGAATGTTATGATCTTGCTAGAAAAACATCGGGACTTTTGTCTGATGAGTTTTGTTTTTTTACTTTGTTAGAAATAACTAGAGTAGAAGCGAAAGGGGGAGAAGTTGAAGAAGTAGAAAAAATTAATTCCTCAAAAACTTTCATTGAACTCCAGACAGATGAATCTCCGGTTTTGATAAAAGAAGAAGAGGGGATAAAACTCACAGCAACCTTCAAAACAAAAGACGGCAAAATAGTAGAATTCACAAACTTGCCAGTGGAACTAATTCAAGAGGCGAGTATTCTTGCAAGTTGGGTTGAAACCAGGAAAATTGGGATTTTTGAGAATTTGCTTAACGAAAAATTTGGGGGTCTGGGCAATTTCAAATACACAATCAAAAAGTTGCCACCAATGGGCGGTTTCGATCATTACGGATTAACCCGGACTGAAATATAACCGGAACATAAATTCAAAGAAAGGTAAGAACCTGGCATTAAGAAGAACGGCGCAGGCACAAATTTTCTTTAGAAAAATAACTTTAAATTACTAATTAATAAAACAAATATTATGACGAAAAAATTTATTGAAAAATATGCAATGGCCCTGGGAATATTTTCCCTTTTAGCATTTATAGCAATCCTCTGGTGGTTTATCTCTCAACCTTTTTCTGGAGAGGAGAAGATGATGGAATTATTAATTGAAATTGGGGAGGTCTCTCTAATTTTAGGAATGTCCATTCTTTATTTTTTCCTTGCCATGTTTATTTCCTTCATGGCTTTTGAAACAACATCCAAGTATTATTTCCTCCGAGTCGGTTTTATTCTATCCGGAATACATCTTGTTTTTCAAATAATTATTTTTGTTTGGACTTCTCAAAGTTTCCTTTATATTCATGCGATAAACTTATTAATATTTATGCTATTGCAATTATTTCTGACATTTAGGAAAGAAAAAAGTATTTCCAAAGAAAAGAATGCAAAAGCAATATTGGAAGCAATTAAGTTCCTATTGGAAATAGAATCAAAACAAGTGGATGAAATGATTTCCATTAATTTTGATGCAGCGAATTTTCTGGTGGAAAAAAACTGCTTTAACTGTAATGATAAATCAGAACCTCTTCTCACAATTCAAGGAAAACAATTTTTGAAAGAATTAAGGGAGAAAAATTATTTTAGTATTTCTTGGAAAGGGTGGACAGAAAACTTAGGCCAAGACCTCTCTAAAACTGAGATAAAAATGTTAAATAGAATGGGGGAATTACTTGAGATAATTTCTCAAAGACCTTTGCTAAGTTTTTTCGTAATTTGATATTTACATAAACGAACATATTCTTAAAAACAAATCAACATTAACAAAAAACAATTTAATCTTATGAAAAATCCAAAAATAGATCTTTCCCAGGCAATTATTACCTTGGTCGAATTAGCTCTCTCTAGGTTTTCTCCCAAGAAAGTTCTTCTGTTAACAATAAACTTCATTTTCGAAAAAGGAAATGAAACGAACTACCGGAATATAAACTTTGTTTTTCAAAGGTCTTCCTCTTATGTTTTCGTAGGAACTTATGAAGGATTAATGGGGGGATTTTGGAAAGGGACAGAAATAAAAAGGAAAAGTTATCATGATTCCTGCTGGAGTTCAGATGGCGTTGAGAGTACAATTAATATCTTTTGGCAATCACTTGAAAAGGAATTTCCTGGCCATTCTTGCAGAATTGAATGGAATTTTCCCAAACCAAAATTCTTGGAAGGTCACGTTCAAGAAATAGATCAAAAAGAAAATCTTTGGAAGTTTATTCCAAAAGGAGATCAAGAAAATTTCTTGAAACAGGAAATTGAGTTATTTGGAAATAGAAAGGGATGGTTTTTCAATGGGCAAGAAGGCGTAATTTAAGAAAATAATCAAATCAACATTAACTAACAAAAATTTAATCTTATGAAAAAAAGTAATGATTCCTGGACTTGGAGAAGGATTCTTTTGACTTCTCTTAAATTCACTTTGGTTTTCGGAATAATCAATCTGATTTATAATTGGATAAATATTCCAGCAGATGATTTTAATCTTCAAACAGTTTTGTCAGTATTGACAAACGCAGCAATTTTCTTCGGGTTGTTTTTCATTGTTTTTAAAATTTCTCGAGTAATAATGAAAATTTTATACTTTGAAGAATATTCAAAAGAAGATTTAATTATGTCAATAATTAGTGGAATCTCTTTTGGGGGAGTGATACAAATAATTTTTAATAAAATTGGAGATTATGATTCTTCTTTGTTTGTTATTATTCTGATCTTATTAATAAATTTAATTTGCTGTATTTTTACGGGAGGAGTTTCTCAATTGATTACAGGAAAAATTAAATTATCTTTGTGGATGTCTTTTATTTCTGGAATCTTTTTTGTTTCTTCAACTATAATCTCTGGAACTTTATTCAATATTACTTGGTTTGAATATGCAAAAAAGCTAATCTCTCTTGGTGAAATAAATTTTGGATTATTTAGTTCCATTTTAATATTAGTAAATTGTTTATTCATCTTATCTTTCTTATCTTTCTTAGGTTTGATTTATTCAATCAAATTCCTCTCCAAGAAATATCCAAAAACAGTTGGAGATTGGTTTATCAGCAGGTAACAAATTAACATTAACAAAAAACAATTTAATCTTATGAAAGATTTATTTCAAGTTTTAATTAGCATACTTAAACATTTTGAAGACGTTGACTTTGATTTCCCTGTCTCGCTAGAAGTTGTGGCCAATAAAACGAGGGGAAAAGAACATGGCTCAGAACAAAGTATTCTGGCTCGAGAGAAATTTATTGAGGTATTAGCAGAATACTTTTCGAAGGAAGATCGTTCTGATATAAATGAAGTGGACACAAGAGTTCTTCTCTATATAATGGAGCGGGAAAGGAAATGTAAAATTTCTCAAATAACGAATCTTGCTTTCAATAAGGATCTTTCGGATGAAGTGGCCCTACTTGCTTTGATTAAGCTTTCAACATTGAAAATGGTAGAATTAAGTTGTTCACCAGATTGCCTCGTTTCAAAGACCTACGAAAAACAAACAGTAGAATTTGTAAAGTTAGTTTAACAAATTTCCATAAACAAACAAAAACAAAAACAAAAACAAAATTCACAAATTAACATCAAAAAATAATCAAATTTCTAAATCTTAAAAATTAAAAATTATGTCAGTAATAGTAATAGTAGTAGTTATTGAAGACAATCCTTTCAAAACATTTCTGGGAGAGGACCCGGAACAAATGAACCCGCGTCCAAAAGATTTTGATATAATGAAGTATTTCCTGGAACCTCCTGGAAGCTTAAAGAAGTCTATGGAAGATTTCTATGGCAGGGAGAATTTCCCACATTCTGGAAGCTTAAAGAAGTCTCTGGAATATTTTGATATAATGGAGGATTTCCTGGAACCTCCTGGAAACATTAAGAATCCTTTCAAAAGGTACGTAGAATTAACCGCTTTTATGGAAAATCATTTTCACCAAATGAAAGAACTCCCGGGAAATACCTCTAGCAGAGAGTATTTACTGAAATTGCATGAAGGGCTGAATCAATCTCTGGAAAAATTGAATTTGGCTTTGCCGAAAGATTCAGAAGAATTCGCTGAAAAAAGTTTGGTTGATTGTGCAATGGATTTCTACAATGCAAAACAAGGGGAGGATATCTTCAAAACAATACAAAAATCAGATATCCTTCTGAGAAAAATCATAGGATGCAATTCAAAAGAAGATCTGGAAAATTTGAAGGGTACTGTCCTTGAATTTTATCCCGGCGTTCAAAAAGTGCTCATCCCGATTATCGAAAGAAGTATTAATGAAATTGAAACCTTGGAAACAATAGCTGAGGATCCAAAAACAATTCCTCCAGATATTGAAGACGAAAAAAAATCAAAGAAATAAAATTCTTTTGATTATGTGTTGGTAAGAACCTGGCCTTAAGAAGAATGGCGCAGGGTTTTCTTTCTTTAGAAACAAACAAAGTTATTCACAAATTTAAAATAATCAAGTCATAAAAAATCCTTTGGCCTCTGTAAATAGGAAAAAAACAATGACAAATTTAATTTTGTTATCTTTAACAATTGCGTTCTATTATTTTGTTTCCCATAAATTTTTGAAGTGGCGCCCAACAACAATAAAAAGAAAAATTTCCAAACTGGCAATAATTTTTGCTCTTTGCGTTCCTTTAAATATTGGCGGGAACATCTTTACAGTTTTTGGTAATGCCGAATCAGAAAAAAACATTTACTCCTTTTGTTCAGTTTATCAAAAAGCAGAAGGAGATGCATTCACAATAGTGGCAGCTTCAAGTTATCAAAAAGCAGGAAAGGATGCAGCTACTGCTTTAGGGATTTTAGCCTACCAAAAAGCAGAAGGAGATGCATTCACAATAGTGGCAGCTTCAAGTTATCAAAAAG
>CAZFLO010000001.1:0-25420 GCA_964519005.1 Candidatus Woesearchaeota archaeon | reverse complement strand
CAGGAAATGGTGCAACTATTGGTTTAGGGATTTCAACCTATCAAAAAGCAGAAGGAGATGCATTCACAATAGTGGCAGTTCTAAGTTATCAAAAAGCAGAAAGTAATGCCATCACTGGCTGGGGAATTCCAATTTATCAAAAAGCAGAAAAGGATGCAACTCTCGGAGTAGGAATCTCAATCTATCAAAAAGCAGAAAGTAGGGTGGGTACCGCAGCAGGGATTTCCATCTATCAAAAAAAGAAGGACGATGCTGAGTGGTTTGTGATTTGTTCCAGCAGCAAATAAACAAATTTCCATAAACAAACAAAGTTATTCACAAATTAACATCAAAAAATAATCAAATTTCTAAATCTTAAATTTTAAAAGTATGAAAAATTCAATCAAAATTTTAATCGCAGTTTTAATCGCAGTTTTCGCAGTTGCCTGTTGCCCAAATACCCAAGCTCAAGAGTTCTACGGAAAAGTTGGCCCAAGTCTCACAATCCTAAAAACAGATTGTGGAAATTACCCTTCAGTAACCTTTGGAGGTTTCAAAGTCGAAGCAGGATTCAAAGAATACTTCCTCGAACATGGTGCATTTGCCGGGGCATATCTAAACCACAATGTGGGAGATTCAGAACTCTCAAACCAAACGGTTTTCGATTTGGGATACATGGTCAACTTTTATCCAAATTTTTCCGGCAAGAGAATAGGATATTTTGGAACTGGAATAATGTTCAGAACAACCGAGCATAATATGTGGAATCAAAAGGAGGATTGTTCTTACGAAGGAAACGATTTCAATTCCTGGAACATCCCATTAAGGGCAGGAGTGACTTTATTGCCTTATGGTCCCGTAAGAATATATCTTGAAGGAGAACACACATTGCAAATTGCCGGAGACAAATTCCATGGATTCAACTTAACAGTAGGAGCAAAGTTTTAGTTAAAACAAATAAATAAACAAATTTCCAATAAACAAATTTTCTAAATTTAAAAAACAATTCTTATGAAAAATTTAATTTTAGTTTTATTAATGGTGCTTATTTCTGTTGGTGCAATAGGACAAAGAAAACACCATGCAAAAAACAACATTACCGATATTTCTTTCACTTCCAAAAAGTTTAAATCGGGCCCGCTAATTTATAATGTCACCAATCTGTTCGATTCGGCAAGGTATTTTATGCCAAACGAGGGAGCGAGTTCTTTGCCTTTCCAAGTTGCCCGTTTTAAAGATCTTCGTATTGAAAGGATTCTTGAAACCGGTGAACGCAACATTACTGTGGAGGGAGGGTATTTTATTGCAGTTCCTTTTTTGAACAAATATGGGGCCCATGTAGATCGATTCACTCCTGCTGGTTTGAAAGCAACAAAGGGAAGGGTAAAAAAAGGGAGGTGGACAATAGAGACAGAACATGGAGATTATTCTTATGATCCTCCCACCATGATGGATATTGATGGTAAAACATATTTATTTTTCAAATATGGTGAATATGGTGAATATGTCCTCATAACTCCTTTGGATGATGATATAGTTGATATTCTCAATCTTGAAACCTTGAAAATCACCTTCAAAAATGTCAATGATTTTTATGTTTTGGAAAAATATATTCCTTCAAAAAAGAAGGTAATCAAACCAAAAGGAATAGCAACGGCAGAAGAAAGAATCCATTTGGTTGTGAAAAAAGAAACCTTAACATCCATTTCCATACTTTATGGAATTAGTATAGCTTCTTTGAAAAAGCTGAATGGTCTTAAATCCGATTTAATCTTGGTCGGACAGAAATTAATAATCGAGTAATACCCTGATCTCTTTTTCCGGTAGAGAGAAAATTAAACAAACCGGAATTTTTTCTTTTTTCAAATAAACAAATTATTAATTAAATTCTAATAACATGATAAATTTAAAAGAAATGTCTTTGAAGGATTTTTTAAATCCCCTAAAAGACAAAACAATTGTTTCATTTGATTTTTTTACAGAGGAGTATGGAAAAGAACACCTCCTTACCGTTCTTAACCAATTAGAGAGAGGATTCAATTTCCCAGACATTTATACTTATGAAATCTTTGCGATTTCTAATTCATACAAAGACATCCTGAATTCCTTCGATTCAATTGAGGGTTCTTTAGTAGAACTAACAACGCCGGAAAATATTCCTTCAGATAAATCACTTTCCATAGAATTCGGAAACAGGTTAAAGATCCAAGGAATTCCCTATGCAATCGTAAACGAAAAAGGGGAGAAATATTTGGTTATCAGAGTAGGAATCTCAACTTTCTTTTTCTTCAGAGAAGTTCAAGAAGATGATTTTCCGTATAAATCCGGATACGGGTTTAAACTCTCCGAATACCAGGATGTTTTGAGTAAATAAAAAATTAATCAAATTTAATCATCAAAAATTAACTAACATGGAAAGCCTGTCAGAATTATGCATGTATGTCATGAACTCCTCCCATACTCAAAATGTAGATTTGAGGGTAGAATCTTTTGAAAATTTTCTTTTAGGACTTTCAAAAGAAACAGATTTGGAAGAACTTGAAAGAACAAGGTTTGTTGCTGAGTCAATTATCTCTGACTCCACGAGAGAGAAGGTACTTGATTTAATCGAATCCAAAATAAAAGATCTCCAGAAATAGTATCAAGCAACATTTCACAATTAATCAAATTTCCAAATCTTAAAATTTCTAAATCTAAAAAATAAAATCATGGAAAACGAACAAAGAAAGAATTATTGGTTACCAATCCTGCTCATACTTTTAATCATCATATTATTACTTATTTCCCCAAAAGATTCAAAAGCACAAAGAATAGAAGCAGTACCTTATGCCGGAATCGCAAACACAATCAATCCAAATTTCCGCGAACTGGATTTTCAAAAGTCAAGCAATCTCTTGTTTGGAGTAAGCACGAAAACTTACTTCGGCTCACATTTTATCTTGAATGTAAACGCTGCAAATAAGTTTGTGACTGACAAAAGTTCAAGTCCTTTTTTCAAGCATATTTAGAATACAAAAATAAAAACGGAAAAGGATTCTGGGCACAAATAGGAAATCCGGCTTCACCAGTAACTATGTATCGGACATATCCCGTTTCCTTTGATGCTCAATTTGAATATTTAGCTTCACAAGCAACACTCGGGGGAAATAAAGTTGCATTAAAAACCGGGTATAATTTCAAGAACTTAAAGGTAGAAATGGGAGTTGCCGAGCGAGGAAATTATCTCGGAGATTCGACAGAGTATGCTCTCAAGGCAACTTTCTTTGATTGTATGAGTGCAGCAATATATGTAAACGACAGAGAGGTAGGGATGATTATCGGAACAGAAGTGAAAGATGAGTTAAAGTGGGTTTGCAATATGAACCAGAACTTGATGTCTCAATATGTTCAGTATAATGTTCGAGGATGGTTCGAGTTAGCGCTGGACGTAATTGATGTCTCAGATCCAGAACCTTGGGACAAGATCCAAGAGGATTATTTCGAATTTATAATTATAAAAAAATTCAAACAACCTTGGAACAAAGATCTCGCCATCGAAGGTTTATACGGGATAGGTTACAATATCCTCAAACCATTGGATATTGGTCTCAATATTTATATTGGAGCATACATAAAACTTTAGAATTTTTAAAAGAAAGGGAGCAAATATCAACAACTCCCTTTCTTTCATTTTCCAAACAAAATAATTATTCATCAAATAAAAATAAAATAACATGAAAGATTTCATAAAAGAACAAATCATTTATTCTGCAATTTTCTGCATAGGATATGCTTTTTTCATTGTCTCAATTTTCTTGTTTGATTACGAAGATGTAGATACAACCGAAGCATTAACTCTTTTCTCCTTTGTTTTAGGAGTTATTCTTTTTATCATTTCATTCTTTTTTGATTACAAAAAAGGAATTATTTTATTGGTACTAAGTTTAACATGCTTAGCCCAAATACTGATTTTTTCAGAAGTAATTTCAGATTTCTATTCAGTTGCAATAGTTCTTTGTTGTCTAATTTTGTTTAAATTAATGTTAATGCTCTCTCTTATTGTTAAGAAAACTCTTCTTCAAAGTTGTGAGAAACAGTTACTCATTCAATTCCTGGTTTTGGCTTTCGGATTGGCTTTCACAATAAGTTCATTATAAGACTCCAAATATGAAAATTTTTCTGAACATTCTTTGGATAATTTTATTTTGGGTGAGTCTTGCAATCCTACTAACAGTCACCTGTCTGATCGGTTTCGCAATATCATTAATAATTTTAATAATCTTCTTCGGATATTGGCTGGTTCTAAGAGTTATTTCCTGTATAAAAAATTAATTTTAAAAAAATAAACTAACATGAACTTTCCTATTTCAAATTTTAAAAAAGCAATCCCAGAATTAATTCTGACCGGTATTGTTCTTGGAATTTATTTTCTTTGTTCTCAATTTGTTTCCAACTTTCTTGTCCTAGAGAAAATGAATTTGTATCTTTCTTTATCTCTTTTTATCGGAGCCCTTTCAATGACTTTTTCTCTAATTCCAATTTCAAAAAATATTTGGGCTTTAACTACAAATACAATGGTTTGCATAACAGCCATGTCTCTTTTTGATTTTACAGAAGGAAAAACAGACTTGATGGAGGGCATTATCAGCATTTCACAAGTGGGTGGAGCAGCGGTCTTTAGTGTAGCATTTTTCAAATACCTCTCGGAAATATTTAATGAATCAACGATTAGAAGGAAAGAAATTTTGATAATTTCATTTTTTCAAGCAATCATTCTATTTGGCGGAATATATTTAATTTGCAATTAACCAAAACAACAATAATTTAAAATCTATAATTATGAGAATAAATTTAGTAGAAACAGCCAATTCTTTGGTAAATGCTACGATAATAAGAGATCATCTCTTAGTCGTGAAAAATATAAAACGTCTTGGAAATGAACTCTTAGAAGTTAAAGACATCGAAGAAATTGAACGAGCAAAATTAGTTGTTAAGATATTGTCTTCGGAGTTTGAAGAAGCCATAATTTCTTTAATGGATCAAAGGATAAAAGAGCTCCGAGAGCTCATATACTTAAACAAATAAACAAAAACAAAATTTTCATGAAAAAGTTCAATTTTAAAAAAAGCAGAATTTCTAGAGAAAATTTTGGAGCCATTTGCATTTGCATTTTTATAGCAATTGTTTGGCTTCTTTGGAGATTCCCTCATTTATTTTAAAAATAAATTCACAACATAAAAATAAAAACAATGGCAAAAAGAAAATTTGAAAAAAGACAAAACATAGTTGTAACTGAAAGCAATCTTCCCCTTTTCCCCTCTCTCTTGGATAACTTTGAAAAACCAATAAAAACTTCATCTGAATGGGCAGAAGAAGTTCTGGCAAATTCCCAATTCGGCGCTCTCCTTGAATTCCCAACAAGCGAGCCTCCTCCACAAATTTCTCCAGAAGAAAAGCAATATATTGAGGATTACTGGGAATTGCAAACCAGGGAGTTAAATGATTCTCTCGAAGATTTCCCCTTAGATACAGATATCTTAGAAGATATGGCAAGAGCAGACATGTCTGAAGAAGGAGGTTATGGTGTCTACGATCCCTTCTTCGATATCTGGAAAAATTTATAATCTTCATAAAAACCTAAAAACATGAACTGGATAAAAGAGCGTTTAATTTTAATTCTCGTTTCCATATTCTTGGTAACTTTCATAATTCCCGAGACTGGAGCCGTGGCAGATTACTTAGATTGGTGGACTGAAAACGATCTCTTCTTTCGTGGAGGACTAATAATTTTAATAATAATTTTTTGGATAATAAAAAAACAAAGAAAAAACAAGTAGTATGAAAAAAAATCAAATTTCAATCAAAGAATTAAATTTCTTTTTGGGTCGGTTAATGGATTTAAAGAAAGATGAAAGCATTTGGTGTGTTTTGGAAATGGCTGAGTTCCATCCCAAAGTATGCGTGGCAGCGTTTCACAAATTAACTTCTCCGGAGCTCATCAAAGATCTTCTTGAAAAAATAAAAGATTTCACAAAAAAAGAAGGAGAGGAAACAAGTTCAATATACATCCATTCAACAAAATTAATTCCTGGAGTTAATATGGCTTGGCTCTTTTCTTAAATAAAAAAACAAATTACAAATTAAAAAAACAAAATTATCATGAGAGACTTTGTAAGAATAAGTGGTTACCTGTTCTTTTTAGGGGGAGGGTTTATCTTTTTATTGACCCCTGCGGGATCTTTGAATCCACTAGATATAATTTTATTGTCTTCTTTATTTTTCCTTTTCCTTTTGACACAAGTTTGGTTAATGAATCTTTATTCCAAATTGACCATAAATTTTAACTCGGGAAAATGGGGGAGAAAAAAATTAAAGAAAATCTTATATTCGGATATAGAGGTAGAGTCCCATAAAATTTTAACCATCAAAGAATATTTGGAGAATATGACTTTCACCTCAACGCCCTCTTCAAAATTAATAGGAAAATTTATTTTTTGTTGTCTTGCTTTTTGTATGGGCTGGCTTTCAATTGAAAAGATGTTCAATACTTCTTTTTTAAGGGAACAAGGTTTTTGGTTCTTAGTACCGATAATAATTTCCATAGTTCTCGCTGAAGTAATAGCATATAATAAGATCCGGATCCCGTTCCTTGAAAGATTCAACAAATGGGTCTTGTTAGTTTTCACTTGGTTAATTATTCTGGTATTTCCAATATTTTCCTTTTGGAACTACTCATCCCATTTGAATGAGTTGGAAACGAGAATTGAAAATGGAAGGGAGCTTTATTCTCAGGAATTTCACAAAATAGCTCCAAAATTATCCGCAAAGTTTTGGGAAGAAAAAATTATTTTGGACAGTTTGGAAAAGGAAATTTTAGGACAAAAAGAGATTTTGATAATTTATCTCAATCAAGCTTTAGAAGAGTATCCTCATGCAAATATTTATTCTTCAGATGCAAACAAATTGAAGAAAATTAATGATGGAGAATTTGTAAGAATAATTGCGAATCCAAAAAACCTTCACTTGGAATCAAAAGGAAAGATAAATTTTGATTTCAAATCTACTGGCCATTCAAATGGTTTTAAGACAGGAGGAATATTTTCTAGATATGTAGGATTATCTATTGCAACTATTGGGGCTGGCAAAGGAAAATTAAAAATCGAGGATTGCATTGATGGAGATTATTGGGCTGTTTTTTCGGATAAAAAAGGAGAGGCATTCATAGTAAAAGAAGCTTTCCCCGGCCATTTATTTCTGGGAGAAAAATTCTTAAAGATTAATGCGGCGCTTACGAAAACAATAAAGAATTATGTGGGAAAGAAGAATGCTTTGGAGTCTCATATAAAAAATATGAGGGATAAGTTCTCCTCAGAAAATTATACCTACAGGGGGAACAAAATCATTTTATTGAAAGATTACACTTGGGAAGAAGGCACGAGCGTTCTTTGGATATCTTCTTTCTTTAGCTATCTACTTGATTCAATCAATGGAGACAATGAAATTAGGCAAAAACATTTCGAGAAATATCTTGAACCGACAAATAATTTCAAATTAGAAGATGTCAATTCAGAAGTAAGAAGGAAAATTAAGAATTCTTTCTCGCTAAATTCAGAACTTGCATTAAAATTCAAGATCCAAGTTGATTCGGACATGGATGAACACGATGTGAAGTATGAATTGATTGGAGTTAAAACAACCCAGATTGGAATGCCAATAGTAAATGTTGTATCTTTCGTAAAAAGGTGTTCTGGTAAGGAAGTTCTTTCCGGAGAGATTTATGAAGTAAATAAATCCAAATAAGCAAATCCAAATAAATTAACAAATTAAAAAATTTCACAATGAACAAAATAAAAAAGATTTACGAAATTGAAAAAGAGTTCAACCCGGGTGAACCAGAGGAATTTGAAACAGCAGAAATTGGAGATCCCGTAGAATTAGTGATTGGAAATAAAGCTGTTAGAGTTAGGTTTATGAAGTGGATTCAAGATTTCAGAATTTTCAAATCACTTTACAGCCGGGAATATTATTTGACCTCAGGAAGAGATGTTATTCCAAGAAGTTATAATTCAATAAAAGAAGTTCTTGACATAGTTTATTCTGAATTACTAGCTGAGGAAGAATGCCTGGGGGTTCCACAAGAAAAGGAAGAAAAAAGTTTTTGTTGGGGAAATGATTGGTTAAATTTCGTTTATTCATTTTTGGATTTTGACATTTTTCTCTCTCCAAGAACAAAAGAGTTTTGCATCGTAAAAGGGGAGATAGCATATTGGGGAGAAATTAATGCAATGAAAGAGGCTTTTTATTTAATAAAAACGGAGGTAATCAACGAATCAAAAAAGGAAGAAGATTTTTGGAAGTATTACATAGATATCCAAGATGAAGAATTATTGTTGAAAAAAGCCCAAAGAATTGAAAGGGGAATTATTTTAGATTGGGACATGGAAAAAGCATCAAGACAGATGGTTGAGTATGGTTACGATGATTTCTCCTACGAGTTATAACAAATAAATAAATCCAATAAACAAATTAACAAACTAAAAATTAACAAATAAATAAACATGAAAAATTTCATTTTAATTATTATCGCAGTTTTCACATTTTCCGCTTGCAATAAAAGCGTAGAGAATTTACCCAACCTTATCCAATCAGATTTGGGAGAATCCATCGAAGGAATTGTTTTAATTGAGTTCCATCAAGATTTTTGTGAAGATTGCAAAACAATGGATCCTCGTGTGAAAGAATTGAAAAAAGAGATGGAGGGCAAGGCAAAAGTAATCCAAATCTGTTGTGGCCGGACTCCTCTTGACGAGATTTTCATGATTTCAACAATTCCAACATTCATAGTTTTCTTGGATGGAAAACCCTTGGAGAAGAAAATAGGCCAAAGATCAAAAAGATATTTAGAAAGGATGATTGAAAGGGCCGAAAAGGAAAGGGATAAAAAAGTAGGGAGCAAAAAATGAACGAGGAACTAATCGAGAAATGGAACAAAAACATCCGGATAATTAAAGGGGAAGAAAAAGAAGATTGTGTGCACTGTGGAACAAATTGGTATGTGATACATCACAAAGATGGCCTTTGCCACGAATGTCAAGCAATAGGCGCACCAGGGAGATCTATTCTCAGAAGAAGAGAAAAGTGGAGAAACTTTTTTCGAGATACTTTTCTTCTGATTATCATAACAGGATCAATTGCTTTTATGATTATTTCAATCATTGGTTAATAAAATAAAAAACATTTTAAAATCTAAACAAATATAATAATGAAAAATTTAATAGCCGTTTTAAAGAGTATTCTTGAACATTTCGAAAACGAATTATAAAAATAAACTAAAATATGAAAAATACAATAGAAGACTTAAAAGGTAAGGTCGAATTAATTGAAGCTTATTTGCCAGAGACGGACAAATACGAGAAACCCATTTGGGAAGGAATAAAGCAATTGATTTTGGAAAGTAATTTTGGAAGTGAAGGGGGTGAGGTAGAGATCGATTCCAGCCTCCCTTTTAGAAAAAGTAATGAAGGGAAAATACTCTCCGGATCAGGTTCCTTCGCCGGACTCATTTTGAAAATGCACCCTCTCTGCAAAAATATGATGAGCGATTTTGGAGATGTTTCCTGTGAACAGTATTCAAAGGGATCGGGAACAGGGTCTTTGAAATTCACATTTGAACCATACTATTAGTAAAAAACGAATTATAAAAATTAAAATCATGAAAAATCTATTAGAACATCCATTCGTTGTGTTCATCGGCACGATAATAATTCTAATTGCTGGAACATTTGCATTGAACTACTTAGATCCCTCACTTCTTGACAAAATCAAAACATATGGTGAATTGGGTTTGCCCGGAAATATTTTCATAATAGCTTGTTTGTTTTCATATCTCGCTTATTTGAATAGAAACGAAGACGAAGATTAACATTCAAAATTATTTGAAGAAAGACATGGCTGTGAGCGCATGTCAAAAGTAAAATAAATTATCAATTAAATTTAAGGAGAACATATTATGTTTAACATCATTTTTGTTATTATTTTTGCTATTATCGGAACAATTAGTCTTTTAATTGGAAAAGACATCTCTATTGAAGAAGGAGGCCTATCTTGGTTATCAATTATCGGAATGATTTCTATGGCAAGTTCTTTTATTATTTGCATGTGCACGATTGACGTTAATTTTAAGAGCTATAAAGAACAATTGGAACGTTTTGAGGAATCAAAAAAAATATCCAATCAAATTGCTCTGTTGAAAGAAAAAATGACTTCCATTCTCGATCAATACAAAGAGTATCTTGGAAAAATTTATCCAGAATTTGAAAAAGAAATCTTGGGGAAGTTAAAAGATGCAGAATCCTCTGAAGAAATAAACATTCATTTGAATTATCCTGATTTGAAAACTCCCGAAGTCTTAGAAAGCCTGGTTGAGAAAATTTCAAAGCTTGTCAGTGAACTCTATAAAAAGAAAAACAAACTCCAAGGAGTTTTTGAAGATATAAGAGTTTTCAATAAAAATCCTTGGATTGTTTTAAGGCCAAAAATGCTTTCTCCGTTGAAAGAGGAAGTTTTGGAGGACCTTTAAACCGGTCACCCCTTTAAAAAAAATTATTCAATCAAATAAATTATTCACTTAAAAATCCACAAAATGGGAAATCTTCTAAAGAGACATTTCTTGGACTTCCAAAATGCATTGAGGTCAAAAGACACACCTCCAGCATACAAAAGTTCAAAGGAATTATTTGACAGGATTAATAATTCTCCCTCAAAGAAAGAACTTTCAAATTTCCAGCATTTCCTAAAAAAATCAAAAAGAACTTCTCGGAGAAGAGGCGAAATACTTAAGTTAGTTCAATCAAAAATTGAACAGTTAGATTCAATAGAAATATTTTAACAAAAAAATAAATCAAACATTAAATTGTATCACTTTCAGATAAGTTGGTAGACTCGACTCTTGAGGTGCGAAGTCTAATTAGTTGAGAATTAATTACAAACCCAAAACAAAAATTAACAAAATGAAACATTCCAAATCAAAAACAATCCAAAGAGTAATTTCTCTTATGGTAATCCTTACACTAATTTTCTTAGGAGCAAATTACTTCCAGTCTCTTGAGAACGCAATGGCCCAATTAAATGTCCACGGCTCATATATAGATTCCTGGATTGAATCAGCAATGCTTTTTTGGCCACTCTCCTACCTTCTAGGAACAATTTTGTTGATCATTTTTTCAAAGGCAATTTCCTGGGGAAACATTCCTGAGAGTTTTTTTCATTTCTGGAGGCAGAAAACCATTGTGCTTTTGATAATTCTATTAGATTTATTATTCTTGTATTTTGGAATTTCTTTTATCGAAGAAGAATGGCAGAATATTCCCCTGTTTTCATCAATAGGGCTTCTCACAATTTTTATGATAGGACTTTTGTTAGAAATAATATTTATTTTTGTCCCAAGAAAAGATTGAACTTCCAAAACAAATCAAACATTTAATTGTATCACTTTCAGATAAGTTGGTAGACTCGACTCTTGAGGTGCGAAGTCTAATTAATTGGAAAATCTAATTAATTGAATACAAACAAAAAACAAATCATCATGACACAAAAAGAAGTTGTAACAACAACGAAAGTAGAAGAAGTATTTTTTGAATATAAAGCGGGAAGTCCATTATTCAGAATAAACACAAGGTCCGGCGCAATAAGGCTCACCAATTCAAAAGGAGGAGTTGTTGTTTTCCCCCATAAGGACCATCGTTTTAGATTCTCCGAAAAAGGGTTTTATCTTTGTTCGGGAGAAATCAGACACATAGAAGGAAAGCCTGCCGCTTCATTCAAACCAAAAGCGTTAGAATTCGAATTCAATGAAAAAGGAAAAGAAGTGGAAGTTGGAAGTGGAGTAAGGAAGTTAGAGGCAGAAGATTTTAAAGCAAAAGATTTGCCTCCTTTCAAAACACCCGATTTGAAAAGAGTTGGAAAAGGATATTTTGCAGAATATGGTTTGAAGTTATCTTCCCCCCCGAGTAATTTTCAATATTTTCAATTGGGCCGCGCAAAATGGTAATTTGAAATTACTGAAAATCATGCAAAAACTAAGTCCTGAAACTTCTTCAATATATTATCTTAGATTGAAGAAAAATCGTGATCTTGCCCTTATTCTGGCCATAGAAAACAACCACAAAACGGTTGTAGAATATTTGCTTTCTATTACAACTTATCCAGAAAAAAAGATTTCAAATATTTTCCAAAAGGCAACACGATCCGGCAATTTGAAATTGGTAAAGGCCCTTTTAGAATTTGCTCCTGGAAGTAATTGGCCCAAGAACCTTTCGACCGCTTTTATGGAATTAAAAAAGAATTAAGTGGTTGCCCTCAAGTTAGCCGAAGCAAATAACCATCAAACGATTGTTGACCATTCAAAAAAATCGTAATACCAAGATCTCTTTTTCCGGTAGAGAGGATTAAACAAACCGGGGTTTCTTTTTTATTAATTAAAATAACAAATTTAAAGATAGTTAGTAAAAAATAATTAAAACGAAATAGGAATAATTCAAACGAGGTTTGAGTTCTCCGTAGGAACACTCCAGTTAAAGAGTCAAAAGAAACATTTTATTTTCAAATTAAATTATTTTCAAATTAAATTTTATCTATTATGAAAAAGACAAATGTTTTTTATCGTGTTCCCGCAGAAAATGTTGAAAATTTAATTGCCACAATAATTAAAGCAAACATTGCCCTGCAAAATTACAACAATTTGAAACTTCCCGAGGAAATTGTAGCCGGCTACTATTCGAGCAATTCCAATTTAAATTACGCCTTGACAACCCGGCTGGCCCGATTGATTGCCCTTGGCCTTTCGTTAAAGATAACTGCAAATATTGCTGTCAAAGAGAACGTCAATTTTTCCGAAAAGTTTGAAGGCTTGCCAGCAAACATTTCTTCTTTCGCGCAAGGTTTCGGCCAGAAGCTTGATTCGGTTACAGAAAAATTGGCCATCCAGGTTAATGATGCTCGTAGAAAAGCAGACAAGATTGTGGAAGAAGTTGAAATGGCATTGCAATTAATGGAAGGTGGCATCAAAGAAAAAGATGAAGAAAAAGTTGTTTCAGCTTTGCAAGCCATTGGCAAATATTTGTCAAATAACATAGATTTGGATAAACTCCGGAAAGCAGCAGAAGGAATTAAGGCAGAAGCAATCAAAATTTCCTGGTTTGATCCCAATGCCACTTATATCGCAAATTATTTGAGCCGAAGCCTCAAATCATTCAAAGGTCGTAAGATTTGGTATCTTGGAAAATTCTCCTTGGCAAATCCAATCCCAACAACCCCCGAAGGAGATTATAATCGTGGAGTAAATTTCAAATTGATTGCTGAAGAGTTAATGCGCCAGGAAAATCCCTTTTCCCATGTGGATTTCAGCGTAGAAACTAACTAACCCAATTTAGAAAAAACCCATCCTTCTTCTTAACAGTCGAAGAGGGTTTTTTCTTTTATTTCAAACAAAAAACAAATTAACAATTTATTTTCAAATTAAAATTTAAAAATTCAACACAATGAAAAAAATCATTTTATTATTAGTATCTCTCTTTTTGATTTTCACACTTTCAAATTGTGGACAAAAAGAGAAAAGAGTAGAGCAGAAAAAAGTTGTGAACGACTCAATTGCCCAAGTAACTTCCCAGAAAGATTTCAGTCAGGCTATTAAATCCTATTCTCCCGATAGCTCAAAATTCTTGGAAGAATATATAGCTGCAGTGTCCAATCCAGTTCTCAATAAAACTATGTCTTTGGTAAAATTAAATCCAGGCCAGACAATTGAAATTGAGAAAAATATGAAAAAGCTCCAAGGAATAAACGCAAAAGAAATATATGTGATAAATTATCACGGAAAACTTTATTTTCCTGGAGGAAAAATTGTGAATGAACAAGAATTAAAATTCACAACTCTTTTGGAGTTCAAAATTGAAAAGTTAAAATCTCATTTGACCCGAGAAGAAATTTATCCATTAATAAAAAAATATGAGCTCAGTGCGAGGGCAAAAGAAAAGTATGGATATACACAGGTTCTAAATTATGAATTTTTCGTGGAATCTTGCAAACATTTAAACCTTTATGAACTCGATTCCGATGGAGCCCTTCTGGGTGTATTAAAAAATGATTCCATCATAATCAACAACGATGGAAAACTTCGGTTGACAAGAGAACAATCTCAAGAGAGGAGACAAAAACTGAAGGTAATAATTCCCGAAAAAACAATTTAATAATTTCCAAATTTAAAATTCTATTGTAAAATGAAATTAGAACAATTAAATTTTCAAAAACTTCTAAATGAAATTTCTGAAGTAGAAATATGGGATTTGATTCTTCAATCCTGTAAGACAAAGAAAGACTTTTTGGATAAAATGGTTCATCTGGATAAAGAAGAAATTATTTCAGCACAGGAGCCTCTTTTTCTTCTTGGATCAAAAACTCCCTTTTCAAAATCAATCAAATTCATTCCGGGAAAATGCGCCGGAGGATTGAGAGAAGATCAAATCAAATCAGGAGAAATTCATCGTTTTCTTGCAGCCGATCCAGTAGAGTTTATGGCTCAAGTCTTGGGTGAAACTAAAATTAGAAAACGCACATATCTCGTTCTGAAACTTCCCCAGGGAAACAAAGTTTTTTCTTGGAAATATTGTGGAAAATATAGGTTCTTACAACTCTCCGATAATCAAGATGTTCCAAACACAATCGATTAACAATTAAAAAAACCCCCGCTTCTTTTTTTGTGGTTGCGGAGGGTTTTTTCCTTTCAAACAAAAAACAAATTATTAATTTAAAAAGATGCAAATACCAAAAAACTTCAAGACAGCTTTCATGTCATTTTTCAATTTGGTTTTCTCTGCAGCCACTGGGATTTTATTTGGATTGGTTGTGGGCCCCGGAATTGAAATGGGTACGAGCGCTTTCGCATTATTCATCGGATTAGTCACAGCAATAATAGTGGGAGTGATTCAATTTTATAAGGGATACAACATCCACGAATCTCTCATAATTTTCCTTTCAGGGATGATTGGTGCCGCAACAGCGATGTATCTTGTAGCAGACTACCCCAGACTATTCACTTTCTGAGGATATTTTTATAAAACAAATTAACAACTTCATTAAAAAATAACAAGATGAAATTAAAAATAGGCAAACCTGAAGAAAGCAACGTTCACGCTTTTTACAATATGGTAGAAGGAATTAAAAAATCCTTGGAATCTTATGAATCTTTTCTTAAACTAATTCATGAAAGACATGTGGCTGGTTATGAAAGGGAAGAAAGATTAACTGAGTTTTATGTTCTTGGAAATTTTTATTTAGATTCTTGTGGGAATATAGCAAGAGCCCTCATTAATTCGAAAGGCAATTTTCCAAACATACCCGATGTATTAACAAGTGAAGCTTTCTGGGAATACATAAAAAAGAATTCCCAAAACAATGAAATTTCCGGAATGGGATTTGGATTTTCTCCTCCAATTCCTCCAATTGGAGCATGTTGCATAGAATGCAAAGAAAGTTGGGATTTAGAAACAATCTATGATGTGATTTCACATTCCGATTCAAAAGTTGTTTCATTGGAGAAATTCAAAGGACAAAAATTGGCAGTTGCTATTGAGTTCTTTAACTCCCAGGACGATGCAATTTGGTTAATGAATCAACCAGACTCAGCAATAAGAAATGATGACTATATTGATTTAACTTCCCGTTCAGGCCAGGAAGAATGGAACTTAAAATATCCAGAAAATCAAATGGTCGAGAATGAGCATGGTTGGTTAAAATTAAATGATCTCTCGGATAATTATTTAGTTAGAGCGGGAGATGAAGCCTTTTTCAACATTTACAAATATTACCATAAATCTTGTTATCAGATGAAACTAAATCTCGAAACTTCTTTGGAGTTTTTGGATATTTTCAAGGCAGCAGGATTTATTCCAGAGATTATTGCCACAGTAAGGAGAGACAATGAATATGGTTCATACACTTACCGGGGACCTTGGTTTGATTTCCATACAGAATTAGAAAAGCCAATAAGGATTGGTTGGAGAAAAAGAGTAATGGAAATCGAATGGTCCAATTGGAAAGTTGATTTAAACCAATTATTCAAAGAAGAACAAACAACTAGTTGGGAATATGGAGTTCATGCCTGGACCAAAGAAAAAGCAATTGAATATCTGAAAAAAATCAGAGAAGAATTACAAAAAACAAATTAACAAATTAACAAAAAATTATGAACCTCAAACAAGAATTAGGAACAGAACTCTATGATGAGATAATTTCGATTTTGAAAGATTCTGAAACCAAAAAAGAAGAATTCAAAAATTTCGATAAAGAAAAATTAGGAAAAATTGAAAAAATCTACATGAAATACCGGAGAGAGAATGTTCCAATGCTCCTCTTGTGGAATTTTTTAATATGTTATCAAACACATACAGGCCATTCAAATATTTTTTCCAAAAAAGAAAAAATGGTTGATGTGACCATAGCGTATCCTTATTCAGAGCTTGTTGCTGAAAAATACAAGGATAGCGGAATTTTTAAAAAACAAATTAACAACTTCATTAAAAAATAACAAGATGAAACCACAGTATAGTAAAGAAGTAAGAAAGAAGTTAGTGGAGATACTTAGAAATATTTATCCATCAACTAACAATTCGCCAGTTTTAATCCAAATTGCCCCAGACAACTCAAAGTTTTTTTCCGGAGAAGGAATTCAAAAAGAATTCAAAATTTACCAGGAAGGAGCTTCCATACCCCAGATTATAATCTCTGGAATGGTTTGTATCTCAAAAGGGAAAGTATCTGAATATGCTCGGGAGTTAAATACAAACAAATTAATCAAAATGGATTTGGTTTCTTTAGGGCCTTTGGACCAAGAAATCCTTGACCACATAAATTTCTTCTCGAAGGAATAAAAGGTTTCTAAAAAAAATCGATCAAACAATTTCAAGAAACCCTTTTCCTCTTTGCGGATGCGAAGGGTTTTTTTCTTTAAAACAAAAAACAAATTATTAATTTTAAATTTTTAAACAATGAAAAAAGCAATTTTAATTTTATCAGTTCTATTAATTTCAATTTCGGCATCTTCGCTTTTTGCACAAGAGATTATCTGTAAAGTTAATGGAGATAAAATAACTGTAAAGGTTATAGAAATAACAAGTGATTTTGTAAAGTACAAAAAATTCAACGATCCCGAGGGCCCTTTGAGAAATATTTCTATAGAGGAAATTGAGTGGATAGAATATGAGGACGGGGCAAAAGAAAAATTTTCTACCAAAGAGCCATCCATCTCAGAACAACAGTCTTCCGGGAAGATTCCCTCGTCTGTTGCTCCACATCCAAAAAAGAAAGTAATAAAAAAAGAAACCAAGAACTTTTACATTGGACCCAAAATTGGAATCAATTTTTCAAAATGGGGAGGTGTGGAAAACATGTTTAGTCAATCAGATAGGATTCAAAAAAGATTGGCGGGATTATCTCTTGGTTTAAGGTCAGAACTTATCTTAGGAAAATATCTTGCTTTCCAAATGGAAGCAATGTTGAACACAAGAGGTTTCGCATCTCATTACGAAGGTGATGAAAGTTTATACTTGGATTATCATCAAAACTATCTCGAGTTTGCACCCCTTTTGAAAGTTCAGATCGGAAATGAAAAATTAAGGGGTTACTTAAATTCTGGAGTTTCATTAGGGTATTTGGTCTCTGGAAAAATTAAGACAGTGACTTACCAGGTTTCAAATGGCCATATATCAAACATTCGTCCAACGGAAATGGGGATCTTTGAATTACATCCAGGTTTTGGAAGATTTGATGTTTGTTTTTTGGCGGGGGCAGGGCTGGAAATGGAAGTTTCTAACCATAAAATTTTCTTTGATTTTCGTTTATCTTCGGGATTAACAGCATTAAAAGATAAAGAAGATCCCTGGGATTTCAATCCAAAAAACCAATCAGTTTCTCTTTCCCTGGGTTTCCTTTTTTAAAACAACAAAAAGAAAAAAACCCTTTTCTTCTTTGCGGATGTGAAGGGTTTTTTTTCTTTAAAACAAAAAACAAAGTATTAATTATTAAAATTTAATTTCAATGAAAAAAACAATTTATTTATTAGGAATTATTTTCCTTTTCAGTTTTGTAGCTTGTGAAAAAGAGACGACTACGCCCAATGGAACTCCTTTTGGGGAAGAAGAACCAACTGCACAGTTTGTCGAATTCAATTTATTTTATTCTGGGACTGCAAAAACTGAATTGGGGAGAGAACACCAATTCCATTTTACAATTTATCATGAAGGTTCACAGTATAGCAATTTCACAAAAAGTGCAAACCCCGGAATGTTATCTGGAGGATGGAAAATTAAAACTCCATCTAAACTTGAAGCAGGAACATATGAATTAGGGGGCTATTGGGATTGGGATGAATCCGGATTTGAAAATTCAAATGAGCAAATAATTGTTCAGAAATCTTTTGAAGTTGAGGGTTTTGAGACTGAATCTTTTGACATAAATGTAGTTGATAGAACAAGCCCTTCGGATTTAGGTTGGTTCAGCGGGAATGTCAAATATGTCGGATCAGTTTCAGGACAACACCACCTCCGAATGGTGATACAAGATTCATATGGGGCCGTGGTTTCAGATGAGCGATGTTTTAATTCCTTAAGGAATTTATTCGGAATTACCTCGGAATATGTAAGTGCCCATGTTCATGAAGGAGATTATCCGAATATAACTCTTTATTGGGATGTGAACGATGATGGAGAAATTAATTTTTCAGATCCTCATTGTCCGTTAATGAGTGACCATCACATTTCTCCCGGATTAGAGACATTTCAAGATGAAGTAACAATGAGAGATTCCGATTAAACAAAACAACTAACATAAACCCAAATAAAAAGCCCATGCCAAGAGCACCTTAAAAAATTAACAATTCCAATGATTTTACAATATAAAAAAATTGGATGTTCTTTTTCTCAAGAGAGCAAAGCCAAAATTGAGAATTCTCATTTATCTTTAGGGAATTAAAAAAATTAAAGATAAAACAATTTTAACTAAATTTAAATTTATATTTATGAAAAATTCAATTTTTATTTCAACAAAATTCAAATTCTTTGCAATAGCCATCATATTTGGATTCTTTGCCTGTTTGAGTGATAGCTGTAAAAAAGACGAAAAAGAAGGCCCCTCCGTTCCAGGCCCCCTTAAGGTTGAGAATAGTATAACTCCAACATCCGTCAAAAGCGGTAGTTCAATTCACTGGGAAATCAAGGTCTCTAATTCAGGTGGAGAGGCTGAGATAACCAGAATCCATGCAAAAGAGGAATTTATTAGTGGATGGGCACAGGGAGAAAGTGCTGAAGTGGATTTACAAAATTCAAATAGTACAATTGGCACCAATGAAACGCAAATTGTATATAGCCAATCAGCGCAGGTCTTAAACACCGGAGAAACGGATGTTGACGTGAGAATGACAGTTACAGTTTATTCCAATGCAGGAAAATATACTGCTGTTGCTGAATACAAAATTATTAAAGCTAAGAAGAATAAATCTTCTTCAAGCGAGCCTACACTTCAATCATTAATTAAAAAATAGTATCTTTGTACCAACAAGAGACCACTTGGTTGATTAGTTGGACCCAGATTATTTCAAAGAAAAATTCTAGTTCAAAGAACCCCCGCATCCTTTTTCTTGCGGAGGTTTTTTTTCTTCAAACAAAACAAAAATTAATCATTAAAATTTAATCACAATGGGAAAAACAATTTTGGGAATCTCGCCAGAAGACTTAATGGCAAAAAATAGGGAGAGTAGGTGTATAAAAAGATTGCAGGAATTTTCACATCATAAAATACAGACAAACATACCTGAAGAACTTAGGGCATATTTTGGGAGCAAAGATTTTGAAAAAGATCTGGCTGTTTGCAATAATTTCGAAATAATTCATGAAGCGTTCATCACAGCAAAAACTCGTGTAAAAATAGTTCTGGATATAAAAACAAAATTTTTCGAAAAAGTGCAACAGCTCATAAATGAAGTAACCCTTTTGGATTTACCGGACTGGTTTATAAATTTCGCATTAGGGAACGAATATTATTATGATCAGGAGGTGATTGATTTGTTAATTAAAAAATATGCTGAGATTTACGAGATTTCCGATTAAACAAAACAATCGATCAAACAATTTCAAAGAACCCCCGCATCCTTTTTCTTGCGGAGGTTTTTTTTCTTCAAACAAAACAAAAATTATTAACTAAATTTTTAAATCACGATGGATGAAACATTTCGAATACCAATAAGGCAAAAACTGATTGATCTAATTACGGATCTAAATCCAAGCATTTCAAAAGAGAATGATTTTTTTATTGAAGTTCATAGTTTTGAAGAGGAAAATTCTTCTTCAAGGATTCACGTAAAATATCAAGTTTTTGTAAAGTATAAATCTCATTCTTTTCCATTATTGTCCGGAAAGTTTATAATTTTTAAGAGAACATTCTTCTTTTTTTATCGGTCTGAAAATAACCAATCGGGGAAGTATGGTGAAACTTGTGCAGATTACATTGCAGACCGATGTTCTCTTGAAGACATTTTGCCCTTAGAGATAGAAATAATCAAGAATATTCGTTTCATGTTTAACATGGATTTTGAGATTAGGAAATATGAACACAAAACAAAAACTAGTAACTAACTTTTTAAAAATGAAAAAAGCAATTTATTTATTGGGAATTATTTTTATCATTCTCTTTACAACTTGCAAAAAGGATGATCCCACAACGCCAGATCCCTCCGTTCCAGGTACGGGAGAAGTTTTTGTTCTGCCAAATCAAGACATGACAAACATATCTTCTTACGACGGAACCACAGGAAAAATAACATTATCTGCTCCGGGAAATTATGCTGTCGGAGATATTCTAACCAATTCCATCATCACTCAAAAAGTTCCAAATGGTTTTCTAAGGCAAATAACTTCGGTTTCAAGTGATGAAAAAACACTCCAAACAATTAGTTGTCCGATTGAAGAAGCGACCGAAGAAGGTTATTTGTCCGTTAGCTTAATGCTTTTGCATAGCGATAAATCTAGCCACAAATCCGAACCCAAAGTCAAATTGTTCAAACCAGAAAAGAGTTATGAATTTGGATGGGATTTCGATGAATACGTTATTTATGATCGTGACGGAAATGTCGGGACAACAGATGACCAAGTAATCATCGATGGTTTTATTATATTTAATTATAAAATAGATATCCTACTTGAAGTCGAGAAGTGGAAAATGAAACATTTTGTTTTCAAAAATATTCTAGATGAATATTCAAGTCTGGTCGTGAAATCCACTCTTGGAACCGGAGCAATAAATGAAAATAAGGTTGTCGCAACATGCAAATTTTCTCCAGTCCTCTTAGGAACAATTGGAATCTTACCTGTTTGGGTAACGCCCTCTTTTGATGTAATCTTGGGAACAGATGGAAACCTTTCCGTCCACACGTCAACTGTTTCAAATGAATTTCATGCAGAAGCAGGAATCAAATATGAAGAATCCAAATGGGGGACAATTTCAGAATTAACAAATCAATTCAATTTTGAAGATCCTATTTTGAATTACAATTTAAATGTGACTGCCTTTGCCGGAACTGATTTGAACCTATTACTCTACGATGTCGCAGGCCTTTCAGCTTCTGCAAGGTCATACTTAAATTTGAATGCATATAACAAAACAACTTATTGGACTTTGAAAGGAGGCTTAGATATCTTAGGCAAAGTCAAAGTCAAAGCTTTAAGCAGAACCTGGGTTGACCAAAGTAAAACTTTTATTAATTTTGAGAATGAATTGGCCTCGGGAAGTTTCGGAGTAACAATAAATCCTCCTGTCGCAAATTTCACTGCAAGTTCTACAAATGTCGAAGTGGGAGAAGTTATCCAGTTCACAGATCTTTCATCAAATAACCCGAATTTTTGGCATTGGAATTTCGGAGACGGTTCAACCAATACCAATCTTCAAAATCCAACCCATGCTTATTCTTCTCCCGGAGATTACAATATAACTTTGGGTGTCGCAAACGAAGCCGGAGAAGATTTTTTATCAAGATCAAATTACATTCATGTTAGTTCTGGAGGCGGGGCAAACACTTTCACAGATCCCCGAGATGGACAAATTTACAACACAATAACAATTGGTTCTCAAACCTGGTTTGCAGAAAACTTGAATTATGATTCTCCCTATTCTTGGTGGTATGACAATAATTCTGCAAATGGAGATATCTATGGCAGGCTTTACAATTGGGATGCAGCATTAACAGCTTGTCCCGCTGGTTGGCATTTACCTTCGGACGAAGAATGGAAAACCCTTGAAATGTATTTTGGAATGAGTCAAAGTGAGGCTGATGAATATGGCTATCGCGGTACTGATGAAGGGGAAAAAATGAAATCTACTGAGGGATGGTTCGAGAATGGAAATGGAACAAACACCCTGGGCTTTAATGCACTTGGAGGAGGTATTTACGTTAACGGGGGTTATTTCCAAAATCTTACAGAAGATGGTCATTGGTGGACATCTACACCTTGTGGAGATGACGCATATTGTAGGAGTTTGCACGACTTCAGCAAACAAGTAAGAAGATATGACACATATCGGTCTGTCACATTTTCTGTCCGATGCATAAAAGATTAATCAAACAAAAAACAAAAGTATTAATTTAAAACGAAAAACATATGCGTTTAAGAAGAAAAGGAAAGATCGGTTTAAGAGGTCTTAGTAGCGAAGGTCAGAATGCATTACGCAAAATTGGAAATAAAGGACCCTTTGGAGTTTATGAAGAAATCCGGGATTGGGGGAAAAAAGGATCTTTAACTTTTCCAAAAAGAGTAACAGACGAACTCCTTGACAAAAATTTAATCGAGGGAGTTTATGTAATTATGGGAAAAGAGCCTAATACAAAAAAATATCTAAAATATGTGAGAACCAAAAACAGGGGTCTCCAAGCATATTTGAGTATGGCAAGAAAATAAATTATTGTTTAATTAAATAAAGAAAGGAATTTATTATGCAAAAAACAAGTGCAATTGTAAAATTGAGAAACAAAAAACAATTAAAGGAAATAATTTTTAACCCCCCCAAAGAAAGAATAATTGGAAGGTTCATTCTTGAATGTACTGGCTATTGCGGCACATATGGTCAAGGGGGTCCTGGGTTTTTTGGCCTTAAGTTAAAGCATACAGAAAAATATCCTGGAGAATGGTTTATTTTAACTCTTTGGAGTTCATATGATTGGTTGACTGTTGGCGGGCAATGGGTAAGTGCTCATCCTGATCAGTATCATATTCAGAAACCATTGCATTCAGATTTTATGCCTCCTCAAAAATGGGACAATTTTACACCAAAGATAAATGGCAATGAGATTGTTTCTTTAGAGGTCAATGCGAAATCTATGAAACTGGGAATTGGTGAAATCATAATTTCTCTTGATGAAGATCCCCAAATGCGCCCAAGATATGTTGGAGGGGGAGAGCTACGAGAATTTTATCCAAAGGATGATTTACACAATGCAATGATTATTTCTCCTTTTCCAGATGTCTGGGTGTAATATGTGATGTATTAGGATAAATAGTTCTTCAAAATAACCAAAAACCCCCGCTTCTTATTCACAGTTGCGGAGGGTTTTTTTCTTTCAAACAAAAAAAAATTATTCATAAAGAGGAGAAATAATGAAAATAAAAGAAAAATTTCATTCCTTGTTGGGATTTGTTAAAGATGTTGATGGAACAAAGGCGCTTGAGTTATTGTTATCCAAAATTGATTGGGGATCTATTGAGTTATCTGAAGAAGAGATAATTGGGATTGTTGACATCAAGAACCTAGCAAAATTAACAGAGGAAAGTTGGATTGAAAAATATCCTTCTGCGTTGAAAAAAAGAATAAAAAAATATGCGAGCGATATAGCATATTCAAAGTATCATATCTCTGAAAAAGAGGCGAAAGAAATATTTGAGAAAGCGCCTCCAAAAGTCCTTGAGTTTTTCGAGAAAAATTATTTCGAATTCAAAAGGCAATATGATGAAGTTATAATGACTCACCACCCTCCTGGCGCAGGTTAACAATTGAATTAAAATCCTCTTTTAGAAAATAACTTTAAAATTTCAAATCCAAAAACCCCCGCTACTTATTCACAGTTGCGGAGGGTTTTTTTCTTTCAAAAAAAAAAAATTAATTAAAATTTAAAATTTAAATTATCAAGATGAAAAATGTAATTAAAGAGGTTTTAAATTCCAGCAAATTTATCTTCACCAAGAAAACTGAAATAATAGCAAATTTTTTAATTCTAGTTGTTGAGAAGATGATTGTTTCAAAAAAAGAACTTGAAGAATTATCAAAGGATCTCCCGGAAGAAATGAAGATCGGAGATTTTAATGAAATAGTTGAAGAATTGATTTCTTCAGATGTTTTGGTTGAATTTCCAGAGAAAGGAGGATCTTTTTTAATAGTTCACCCGGATTTTTCCGAGAAGTTATTCGAAAAAATGTTCCAAATATTTGCTGATCGTTTTGGTTCGAACCCTTTTCAAAATGGAAGAGGTCCTTTCGAAATAATAATTGTCGAGTTCTAAAATTCAAACAAAAAACAAAATTATTAATTAAAATTTAAAAAGATGATTATTTCTCAGATAATTTGTGTGGTAGGAATTGTTTTATCCATAATTTCAATCTTTGTTAATTTTCGAAGGTACAAGAGAATAAAATCGAATGGGGGTTCCAGAAAAGAATCGAATAGCTATTTTTATTCAATAGTTTTTTCAATTGTTATGGGATCATTTTTTACCTTAAGCTTGGTTTTGATGTTATTTGAATTCAGATAAAAAACAGTTTAAATTCTTAACCAAAAACCCCTCACTGCTTATTCACAGTTGCGGAGGGTTTTTTTCTTTCAAACAAAAAACAAAATTATTTTCAAATTTAAAATTTAAACAAATGGCAACATACAAAAAGTCAATAGATCTTGAAGGAAAAACACTTCAATATGGGGATGAAATTCTTTTGTTAGCATCTTTTTCGTTTATAGTTTTTTTCAATCATATTTATTCTTCTTCTTCGGGAATGAATAATGATGCGCTTTTTACTCTTCTTAGATTGGACAAAACAAAATTCTGTGAAGAACATTATGGGTATTCGTCTAAAACAGGAATTTGGCCACAATCAAAGCATAGAGATTATGAAGCTTTAACTCGGGCAACTTTAGCATTAATGAAATTATTCGAAAAAATGCCAAAAGATTTGCCAAAAGAAATAACTCTTGAAAAATTTATGTCTCAAGTTGAGGATAGAAAATTCAAGATTTATTCCCATGGTGATATGGAGGAGTTTAAAAACAAAAAGCAGGTTTCAGATAAACTTCAGTTTCATGGAGAAAATTCTAAAGATCTTTTAGGCTCTGGGACAGAATTAAATTATCTTCTTGCACTTCTTAAAAACCTCTAGAA